>NZ_CAUTSL010000001.1:0-112150 GCF_963540955.1 Actinomyces bouchesdurhonensis | reverse complement strand
TTCGCCGGGTGCCCCCAGGGTTCGCCGGGTGCCCCCAGGGTTCGCCGGGTGCCCCCAGGGTTCGCCGGGTGCTCCCAGGGTTCGCCGGGTGCCCCCAGGGTTCGCCGGGTGCTCCCAGGGTTCGCCGCGCCCCCGCGCCCCCTACTCCCTCGGCTTCGCCGTGGACTCGCGGATGGTGAGGACCGGGCTGAAGGTCTGGTGCTGCGTGGGTGCGTCGGCGCCGGAGAGCAGGAGTTCGGCGGCGGCCGCGCCAAGTTCGTCCATGGGCTGGCGGATCGTCGTGAGGGGTACGGGCATCTGCGCGGCCAGGGGAATGTCGTCGAAGCCGATGACGGACACGTCGCCGGGGATGGAGATCCCCGCGACGCGCAGCGCCGACATGACGCCCACGGCCAGCAGGTCGTTCGCGCAGAAGACCGCCGTCGGCGCCCCCTCGGAGGCTGCCCGGGCCTCGGCGATGGCCTCTTCGGCGGCCGCATAGCCGGCCTGGGCGGTGTACGCCTCCGCGTTGCACACCGTCAGCTGGACGCTGTCCGACCCCGTCAAGCGCCGCCAGTGCTCGACCGCGTCCCGCACACCCGCGAGGCGCTGCACGGACTGACGCATGTCGGCGCGGCCGTTGAGGAAACAGATTCGCTCATGTCCGAGCGCCAGGAGGTGTTCGATCGCCAACGCCGCCCCCGCGCGGTCGTCGATGGACACGGACGGCAGGCCCTCGGGCGCGTCGGCCGCGTCGAAAAGAACGACCGGCGTGCCCTCCTCGACCAGGCGCGTGGCGGCCTCGTGCGAGGAATCAGCCGGGGTGAGCAGGACGCCGCGCACGGCCTGGCGCCCCAGCGCCTCGAGCAGGTCGCGCTCCTCGCGCACGGAGGCGTGCGTGGAGGACAGGGTCATGATGTAGCCCTCGCGCGACAGGACGCGCTCCATGGCCGCGGCCGCCTCCATGAAGAACGGGTTTGTCAGATCGAAGACCGCCACGCCCACGAGCGGCGACGTGCCGCGCCGCAGCGCCTGTGCGGTCGGGTTGGGCTTGTACCCAAGCTGCGCGATCGCCGCCTCGACTCGTTCGCGCACGTCGGGGCGCACGCTCTCGCGCCGGTTGATGACGTTAGACACGGAGCCGACGCTCACGCCCGCAAGAGCGGCGACGTCCTTGACGCCGGGGGCTTTGCGGGGCGCTGCGGGGGACGAGGCAGTGGTCGCGTCCTGGGGACTCGTGCCCTCTGAGGTCTGGCGGGGCGGCGTCATGGTGACTCTTTCAGAAACTCGAGTGATGAAACGTTCATATTGTGTCATCTCCTGGGAGCTTTACGCTCCAATTTTCCTGGCTAGTTCAAGGCTGACGCGTAGAGTTGACACGCATATTGTTATGTGGCACACTCTCTTCTTATCTGAATCGTTTCATTCCTCGATGAAGAGGTGACCACATGACACGAGAAGCTGACAGGCCAGTCGTCTCGCTTCAACACGCGGTGAAGAAGTTCGGCTCCTTCACCGCGATGTCCGATGGGTGCATCGAGCTGTATCCGCACCGCATCCACGCCCTGGCCGGCGAAAACGGCGCCGGCAAGTCGACGCTCGTGAAGGTGCTCGCCGGCATCCACCAGCCAAACTCCGGAGAGTTCCTGGTCGAGGGCCATCCGGTGCGCTTCAAGACCCCGGCAGAGTCGAAGGCCGCCGGAATCTCGGTGATCTACCAGGAGCCCACACTGTTCCCCGACCTGACGGTCGCCGAGAACATCTACGTGGGGCGTCAGCCCCGGGGGCGCTTCGGCCTCATCGACCACGCCGCCATGAGGCGCGACGCCCAGGAGCTCTTCGACCGCCTCGAAGTACCGATCGACCCCTCCCAGCTGGCCGACGGCCTGTCGATCGCGGACCAGCAGATCATCGAAATCGCGAAGGCCATCTCGCTGGACGCCAAGGTCCTCATCATGGATGAGCCGACGGCTGCCCTGTCCGGGCACGAGGTCGACCGCCTCTTCTCCGTCGCGCGTTCCCTGCGCGACAAGGGAGCCTCCCTCATGTTCATCTCGCACAGGATGGAGGAAATCTTCGACCTGTGCGACGACGTGACGATCATGCGCGACGGCGCCTACGTCTCCACCCGCGACCTGGCGGAAACCACGAAGGCGCAGCTCGTTCGCGACATGGTCGGCCGCGACGTCGACCAGCTCTTCCCCAAGCTGGACGCGCAGATCGGCGATCCCGTCCTGACGGTTGAAGGACTCACCCGATACGGCGCCTTCGAGGACGTGAGCTTCGAGGTCCGCAGCGGAGAGATCCTGGGGCTCGCGGGCCTGGTCGGCGCGGGCCGATCCGAGGTCGTGCGCACGATCATGGGCATCGACAAGGCGGACGGCGGCACCGTGACCGCCTTCGGAAAGCCGCTGAAGCTTGGCGACACGGTGGGAGCTATTCGCGCCGGCCTCGCCTTCGTACCCGAAGACAGGCGCAAGCAAGGCCTCGTCATGGACCTGTCCGTCGCCCGCAACACGGCCCTCACGCTGCGCAGCAAACTCGCCCGCTGCGGACTAATCAACTCCCGAACTGAACGGGCGGTCGCGCAGGAGTGGTCCACCAACCTCGAAGTGAAGACGGCCAGCCAGGACACCCCCGTGTCCGCGCTGTCGGGCGGCAATCAGCAAAAGGTCGTCCTGGCGAAATGGCTCGCCACCGACCCGACGATCCTCATCGTCGACGAGCCGACCCGCGGCATCGACGTGGGAACGAAGGCCGAAGTACACCGCCTGATCTCCACCCTGGCCACCAGGGGAGTGGCCGTCATCACGATCTCCTCCGAGCTGCCCGAAATCCTCGGCATGGCCGACCGCGTCCTCGTCATGTGCGAAGGACGCATCACCGGCGAATTCACCAGAGAAGAAGCCACAGCTGACGCCATTATGACGGCTGCAACAGACCACGAAAAGGCCGCATCATGACCGCAACACTGACCCCTCCCTCCCGCATCCACGGGTCGTCGCCGATAAGCCGACAGCCAGCCACGCCCTCGTCCGCGACCACGAAGCACGCCCCATCGAAGCTGCGCTCTCTCCTGTCGATGCGCGAGCTCCCCGTGATCGCGGCCCTCATCGCCCTCGTCCTCCTCACCTGGGCGATCAACCCGCGCTTCCTGTCCGCCCAGGGCGTGCGCGACCTCTTCCTCAACGCGACGATCGCCATGCTTATGGCCGCCGGACAGTCCCTCATCATCCAATCCGAAGGCGTCGACCTCTCCGTCGGCTCCATCCTCGGCTGCACGGCCTTCGCCACCGGCTTCCTCTTCGCCACCAACCCGGGACTGCCCATCGGCGTCGTCTTCGTCGCCGGCATCGTGCTGGGAGCGCTGCTCGGAGCGCTCAACGGCCTCCTCGTCACCCAGGCGAAAGTCCCGGCGATGGTCATCACCCTGGGCACCCTCTACGTCTTCCGAGGAGGACTGAACTGGTGGGCAGGATCCACGCAGTACTTCGCCGGCGACCGCCCCCAGGCCTTCGGCGACCTAGGAGTCGCCACGATCGCCGGCTTCCCACTGCTCACCCTCCTGGCGGTCATCGTCATCGTGATCGTCTCGCTCTACCAGCGCTACGCTCGATCCGGGCGCGACCTCTACGCGATCGGCTCCGATCGCGCGGCCGCAGCCGTCTACGGCATCCCCGTCGCCAAGCGCGTCTTCGCGGCCTTCGTCGCCAACGGCGCGCTCGTCGGACTCGGAGGCGTCCTCTACGCCTCCCGCTTTAACTCCGTGGGCGCGACGACGGGCGCAGGCATGGAACTCGACATCGTCGCCGCCTGCGTCGTCGGCGGCGTCGCAATGACGGGCGGCGTCGGAACCGCCTACGGAGCCGCCATCGGCGCCCTCCTCCTCACCACCATGACGTCCGCGCTCACAGCCGTCGGCGTCGATAAATTCTGGCAACAGGCCGTCGTCGGCGCGCTCATCCTCATCGCAATCGTCGTCGACCGAGTCAGCTCAATGCGCCGCCACGAGGCGCTGCGCAAGAAAGGAGGGGACCGCTGATGAACACCCCGACGCAGACGTCGTCACGTGACCTCATGGCCTCCATTCGCCGCGTGTTCTCCTCGCGAGACTCGCACATGACCCTCATCCTCATCCTCGCCATCGTGGTCGCGGCCATCCTCGTTCCGAGATTCAGCCAGCCCCGCACGCTCACGTTCCTTACCCTGGACGTGACGGCGACACTCCTCATGGCCCTGCCCATGACCCTCGTCATGATCAACGCGGACATCGACCTGTCCGTCGCCTCGACCGCCGGCCTCGTCAGCGCGTCCTTCGGCGTCCTCGTCCAGTCGGGCGTCGGATTCTGGGCGAGCGTCGCGATTTGCCTCCTCATCGGACTGGCGTGCGGCCTCGTCAACGCCGTGATGACCGCCTACGTGGGCCTGCCTGCGCTCGCGGTCACGATCGGTACGCTCGCACTGTATCGAGGCCTCGCCCTGGTCGTCATCGGCGACCAGTCGATCTCCGACTTCCCGGCGTGGGCGACCTCCGCGGTCACCGGCTCCTTCGGATCCACGGGCATTGCGTACATGGCGATCCCCGTCGCCCTGTTCGTCGTCCTCTTCTGGCTCCTGCTGCACAAGACCCCATACGGCCGAGGCCTCTTCGCGCTGGGGTATTCCAAGCAGGCGGCCGAATTCGTCGGCATCGACACGAAGCGTTCCCGCGTCATCGCCCTGACGCTCTCGGGCCTTATGGCGGCGCTGGCGGGCATCTACTGGACGCTGCGCTACTCCGCGGCGAAGGCCGACAATGTCGAGGGCCTCGAGCTGGTCGTCATCGCCGCCGTCGTCTTCGGTGGGGTCAGCGTCTTCGGTGGCCGAGGCTCGATCTGGGGGAGCGTCTGCGGCGTCCTCACGATCGGCGTCCTCAACTACGCGCTGCGCCTCAACCGAATCCCCGAAGTCATCCTGGTTCTGGTCACGGGCCTGCTCCTGATCGGTTCCGTCGTCGCGCCGTCGCTGGTGAATGCCATCCGCCAGCGTCTGGCTCATCGAGCTGACGCGCGTACCCCTCGCGCCAGCGTCGCACCGGGCGCGGCGAGCGCCTAACAATCCCACAACGAGGGGCATAGTGCCCCCGAAACAGGGCGTCTGCGCCCGAAAGGAAAAGACAACGATGTCTCACATGAACAAAGGAGTGGCCGCACTCGGCGCACTCTCGCTGGCCTCGGCCCTCCTGATGTCCGCCTGCGCAGGCGGATCGTCGACGCAGGGCAGCGAGTCCAGCTCCGGTGGGAACGCTTCCGGTTCCTACGACGTGTCCTCCCAGTCGATCACCTTCATTCCTAAGCAGCTGAACAACCCCTTCTCCGACGTCATGCTCGGCGGAGGAAAGGATGCCGCCGGCGCGATCGGATTCGCCGAGGTCAACGTCGTCGGTCCCCTCGAGGCCTCCTCGTCCTCACAGGTCTCCTTCATTAACTCCGAGGTGCAGGCGGGCACCAACGTCCTCGTGATCGCAGCGAACGACCCCGACGCCGTGTGCCCGGCTCTGCAGGACGCGCGCACGGCCGGCACGAAGGTCGTCACCTTCGACTCCGACGCCTCGGCGGATTGCCGCGACCTGTTCATCAACCAGGTCGAGTCCAAGCAGGTGGCGATCACCATGCTCGACATGGTCTCCGAGCAGATCGGCGGTTCCGGTAAGGTCGCCATCCTCTCCGCGACGGCGAACGCCGCCAACCAGAACGCGTGGATCAAGTTCATGGAGGAAGAGATCGCCTCGAACGACAAGTACAAGGGCATCGAGATCGTCGCGAAGGTTTACGGCGACGACGATGACACGAAGTCATTCCAGGAGGCGCAGGGCCTGCTCCAGGCACACCCCGACCTGGACGCGATTGTGTCGCCGACCACCGTCGGCATCGCCGCCACCGCGCGCTACCTGTCGACCTCCGACTACAAGGGCAAGGTCGTCCTCACGGGCCTGGGTCTGCCCAACGAGATGCGTTCCTTCGTGAAGGACGGGACCGTCAAGGAGTTCGCCCTGTGGGATCCCGCCCAGCTGGGATATGTGGCGGCCTACGCGGGTGCCGCGCTCGATAGCGGCGCGATCAAGGGTGAGGTCGGGGAGACGTTCACCGCCGGAGACCTCGGTGAGCGCACGATCGGCGAGAACAAGACCGTCGTCGTCGGTGACCCCGTGCGTTTCAACGCGGACAACATCGACAACTACGACTTCTGACGCCACTTCTGACGGGGTTGGTGGGCGCGCCCGTCGCGCCTGCCAACCCCGCGTTCATGCGGCAAAACGCGGGTTGCGTGAATGACCCTGTTTGCTGAATGAAACGATTCACGTTAGAATGGGCACCATCAATTTCCGTTCAACGATGAAGGGATGTTCCATGAGCGAGACCCCATCGCTGGCCCACACGCTCGCCACGACGAGCCAGGCCAGCCCACACCGAGCCTGCTTCCTCCTGCGCGTCCGGTCCGAGAAACTCGCCGAATACGCCGACGTGCACCAGCGTGTCTGGGATGAGATGCTCCAGGCCCTGCGCGAGGCCGGGTGGCGCCACTACTCCCTCTTCCTCGACCCGGACACCGGCCTCGTCGTCGGCTACTACGAGGCCGACGACGCCCGCGCGGCCGCCGCAGCCATGGAGGATCTCGAGGTCAACACGCGCTGGCAAGCCGAGATGGCCCAGTACTTCCAGCCGGACGGAGGCGGAACCGCCCACTTCCTGAGCCAATACTTCTACCTCGCCTAACCGCCCACCGAGGCCGACCCCCGAGAAACCGTCCCTGCCCCTCGAGGTCGCCCCGGCCTCGTCAATCCACACCCCACACGTCGAAGGAGACGTCATGACCATCCACCTGTCCGACCTGTCCGAAAGCGCCCGCACCCTGCTGCGCGAGCAGACCATCGAGCTGCCGAGCTGGGCCTTCGGCAACTCCGGGACCCGCTTCAAGGTCTTCCCGAGCCCCGGCACCCCGCGCAACGCCTACGAAAAGATCGACGACGCGGCACAGGTTCACCACTTCACCGGGATCACCCCGCGGGTGTCCCTGCACATCCCCTGGGACATGGTCGAAGACTTCCGTGACCTGGCCGCGCACGCGCGCTCGCAGGGCATCACCCTGGGCACCATCAACTCGAACGTCTTCCAGGATGACGACTACAAGTTCGGCTCCCTGACCAACTCCGACAAGGCCATCCGACGCAAGGCCATCGACGCGCACCTGCGCTGCATCGACGTCATGAACGCGACCGGCTCCGACACGCTCAAGATCTGGCTGGGCGACGGAACGAACTACCCGGGTCAGGACTCGATCGCCGCGCGCCAGGAACGCCTCGCTGACTCACTGTCCGTTATCTACGAGAATCTTGCTCCATATCAGCGCCTTCTCCTGGAGTACAAGTTCTTCGAACCCGCGTTCTACCACACCGACGTCCCGGACTGGGGCACGGCGCTCGCGCACGTGACCGCTCTGGGGGAGCGTGCCGTCGTCTGCCTCGACACCGGCCACCACGCGCCCGGCACCAACATCGAATTCATCGTCGTTCAGCTGCTGCGCGCCGGCCGCCTCGGTGCCTTCGACTTCAACTCGCGCTTCTACGCGGACGACGACCTGATCGTGGG
Source organism: Actinomyces bouchesdurhonensis (assembly GCF_963540955.1). NCBI lineage: Bacteria > Bacillati > Actinomycetota > Actinomycetes > Actinomycetales > Actinomycetaceae > Actinomyces > Actinomyces bouchesdurhonensis. The sequence goes on along the minus strand of NZ_CAUTSL010000001.1, from coordinate 104,543 downwards.
CGCCGCCGACCCGTTCCAGCTGTTCCGCATCATGCACGAGATCGTCTCCTTCGGCGCCCTCGCGCCCACCTCCGGCGTGAACTTCATGCTCGACCAGTGCCACAACCTCGAAGAGAAGATCCCCGGCGAAATCCTCTCCGCGATGAACGTTCAGGAGGCGACCGCGAAGGCGCTCCTCGTCGACCGCGATGCGCTGGCGACGGCGCAGGCCGAGCACGACGTGCTGGCCGCCAACCAGGTGCTCATGGATGCCTTCTCCTCCGACGTGCGCCCGCTCCTGGGCGAACTCCGCGAGGAGCAGGGCCTCGACCCCGATCCGCTCGCGGCCTACGCGGCCTCAGGCTACTTCGAGCGCATCTGCGAGCAGCGGGTGGGCGGCCAGCAGGCCTCGTGGGGCGCATGATGACCACCGTCGTCGCAATCGACCTCGGGGCCTCCTCGGGGCGCGTCCTGCGGGGCGTGTTCGACGGCGAGCGCCTCGCCATCGAGGAGTGCTCCCGCTTCCCGAACGGGCCCGTCGCCCTCCCCGGGCCTGCTCGCGCGGGTGGGGCTGGCGCGGGTCAATCGGGCGGGGCAGGCGCGGACGAATCGTGTGCGGGTCAATCGGGTGGGTCCGGGTCGGGCGAATCGGACGGGGCAGGCGCGGGTCAATCGGACGGGGCAGGTGCGGGTCAATCGGACGGGGCAGGTGCGGGCGCGTCCGAGCGCTCCGGGGACGAGGCCGGCGTGGCCTACGAGTGGGACATCCTCGCGCTGTGGCGCGGAATCCTGGATGGCCTGCGCGAGGCCAGCCTGCGCGGCCCCGTTGATGCGATCGGAATCGACACGTGGGCCGTGGACTACGGGCTGCTGGACGAGGACGGCCGGCTGATCGGCAACCCCGCGTCCTACCGCTCGGCGCGCTGCGGCCTCGGCGCCTCCGAGGTGCTCGACCGGTGGGACTCCTCCTGGCTGTATGCGCGCAATGGGCTGCAATTCCAGCCTTTCAACACGCTGTTCCAGCGCGTGGCCGACCGGGCGGAGGCGCGCGCGGACTGCGCGCGCACGGCGCTCCTGATCCCCGATCTGCTGGCGTACTGGCTGACGGGTCATGCGCGAAGCGAGCTGACGAACGCGTCGACGACCGGCCTCGTCAACGCCGCGGGGCGCGACTGGGATCCCGAGATTCAGATACGGCTACGCGACGATTTCGGGGTGGAGCACATCTTCCCGCCGCTCATCTCGCCGGGGGAGGTCATCGGTGAGGCTCGCGTCCAGGGGCTCGACCTGCGCACCTCGACGGGTGAGCGCACCCCGGTTGTCGCCGTCGGGTCCCACGACACCGCGTCGGCGGTCGCGGGTGTGCCCGCCCGGACGGGGTCGTTCGCGTACATCTCGAGCGGCACCTGGTCGCTCGTCGGCACCGAGCTGAGCGCCCCCGTGCTCTCCGACGAGGCTCAGGCAGCCAACTTCACGAACGAGCTGGGCGTGGATGGCACGGTCCGTTTCCTCGCCAACATCATGGGCATGTGGGTACAGCAGGAGTGCCTGCGCGAGTGGGCGGCCCTGGGGGACGAGGCGTCGGGCGCTTCAGGCCGGGTCGACTGGCCTCTCCTCGACGCGCAGACCGAGGCGGCCCAGCCCGCGCGCTACCTCCTCGACATGTCCTCGCCAGAGTTGATGGCTCCGGGCGGCATGGTGGAGCGCGTGCGCTCGCTGTGGATCCCGGGCCCGGGCGCCTCCTCGCCGGCTTCGTCGGGCGACGACCCCTCCTCGGCGGACGGCTCCTCCTCGCCGGACGAGGCCGGGGCCGGGTCAGGTGATCGTCTGGCCTCGGGCGTCGATTCCCGTGAGCGGGCAACCGTCCTGCGCGCTATCACCGATTCACTGGCGCTGGCCTACCGCCGGGCGATCCGACGGACGAGTGAGCTCAGCGGCACCCGCCCTGAAGCGATTCACCTCGTCGGAGGAGGCTCGAAGAATCGCCTGCTGGCGCAGGAGACCGCCGACGCGACGGGCATCCCGGTCATTGCGGGACCCGTCGAGGCCACGGCCCTCGGAAACATGCTCATCTCCCTGCGAGCCATTGGCTCGGCCAGCGGGACTCTGATGGACCTTCGCGCCATCTCGCGGGCGTCGTCGGTGCTCGAGACCTACGAGCCGCGCGCCTCCCACGCGCCCCTCTGGGACGAGGCCGACGCACGCCTCGGGTCCGGTGATGCCCTGTCGTAGCTGACGTGTGCTGACGTGGGCCGCGACTCGACTTTCGGTCGAGCCGCGGCCCACGTGTGTATGAGGACGGTCCGCGCGCCTACTGTGCCGATTGAGGGGCGTGTCCGGAGTCTGTGCAGGGGACCTTATCGTGGATAGACGCCGACGGCCATTTGGGGCATGTCTGGAAACATACCCCAAATGTACTGATAACGAACAGCATGTTCAGATGTTCAGCAGGGTGTTACGACCCCTGAGTGGCAGCTACCTTCTGGCGGTACGACTCCGCCTCCCAGTTCTCGATGAAGCCGCGCTCACGCTCGTCCATGACGCGTACACGCCCGAGCAGGTTCGCGTCCCGCGTGACGCGCAACGCGTCCAGGAAGGTGTGCAACGCGTTATCCGAGGCCTCGTTCGTGCACCCCACCGCAGCCACCGCGAGTCCGGGAATGACGGCGACAATGGGGGCGCGCCCGTGCTGCGCGCGGTGCAACGACACCTTCGCCGACACGATGTCCTCCGTGTCGGTCGCCTCCAGGACCACGGGGAAGGAACCCGCGTACACGATCTGATCGGGGATCAGCGGCCCTCCGGGTGCCGACGCGAGCGCCGACAGTCCGTCCGTCGACAGCGCAACGCTCGGCGCGTCCACCGCGCGACGGAACGCCTCGGCCACCCGGGAAGGCGACCCCGAGAAGGCGGTCCCGGCCTCGTCGATGGCCGCGCGGATCTCGGACGTCAGGAAGTCGATGCGCTCTCGGATCGCGTCCTTCGTCGGACCCGACACGATGATGCCGTGATTGCCGAGGAGCGTAATCGCCGGCGGCGGAGTGCCGTGCGTGGCCGTGAACGCGCGGCGACTCTCGTCGATGAGACGCGCCAGCGGAATACCCGGGTCCGTGTAGTCGACCCACAGCGCCTGGTCGCCGAGGATCCGCTTGCACAGCTCCTCCCCGCGCGTGTTGCACGTGATCGCGTTGGCGGTCAGCGGGTGCAGGTGGATGACGAGCGGGTCGGGAATGAGGGCGTGAAAGAGGAGCTCGACGCTGGGGCGACGCTCGAACGCGCCGCGCTGTGCGAGCCGGGCCGCCGCGCGAACGGGGTCTTCGTTACTGGGGAGTTCCTCTGGGTGATGGAAGGCGTGGAGAAGGGTCGGAATGTCGAGCGGGACCAGGTCCTCCTCGCGCAGGGTCGCGAGCGGAACCCCGCTGGGCTTAATGAGGAGGGTATCTCCGATCTTTGCGGACGAGTTCCCGCCCCCCGAGCGCGTGTATTCCGTGTCCGCGCCGATCTGGTTGGACAGCTCGATGAGGTGGGAGATGAGGTCGTGAGATGAAGCGGTCATTGCTCCTCCGCGATGAGGATGAATCGTTTCATTAAAGGATAGGTGGGCGGCCCTATTCTGTCAAGGCTGCCGAGGTGAGGCTCGGGACTTCGCTTGATTGAGCGCTGAAAGGCCGGGGGTTGGTGAGCCGCTGAGGAGCCGAGAGGCCGTCAACCCGGGCGGCGCCGTCCTCGCGGAGCAGCCGAGGGGGTTGGCGTACTGAGGTGCTGCTGTAGATGGGGGGCTCCCGTGTGGGAGCCCCCGTGTGAATGGGTTGTGGAGGCCGCAACCCGCCTACGCTGGGAACGCGAACCGGGAGCTCCCGTGTGAAGGGGTCGTGGCCAGGGGTTCCCGGGCCACGACTATGCGCGTATCCGGCTGGCCAGCCCCGGCCTCGTCGATTGGGGGCAACCGTTCCTCCCCGAAAAGTCGCACGTAATTTCCCTTGGTCAGTTTTCGATATGCCCAGAAAACGTTGGAATTGCAACGATCAGATTTCAAAGTTTGAATAATGTGTTGGGGAATTACGTGCGACATTTGTGGGGAACCATGCGGGTGCCCCTACTTCCTCGGCCTCGCCGTGGATTCACGGATCGTGAGGACCGGGCGGAAGGTCTGGTGCTGCTCAGGCTGCGGCGAGGATCTCGTTGACGAGGTTGACACCCTGTGGCGTGGCCAGGAGTGGGCGGTCCTCGGGGTGCTCGTTGAAGTGCCGGATGAGGGCGTCGAGGCCGGTGTAGGGGATGCCGATGCGCTCGGACGAGATGCCCCATGGTCCGTTGTATGTGTCGGGGTCTGCGTGAAGAATCATTGTTGGACTGCTGACGGTGTGGATGGTGACGTTATCCGTCCACAGGATGGTGACATCCCGGTCGTTTGAATCTTCCTCAACGGACAGTAGCTCCGGGAAGTGGAAGGAGATTCCCTCGGGGGTCAGAGTTGTCTTTTGCTTGTCGGTCAGGGCGATGACGAGGTCCTTGCCGGGATTGCGGCTGCACTCGAGGAAGGCCATGGACGCAGCGGCGAACACATATATCGCGGCATGGAAGGGCTGTCCGGTCGTGAAACCCGCGGCCATCGTGCCGCCCGCGAAAGCGTAGAGCAGAAGTCCGGTCGTGATGAGCGCGGACTGGTGGTTGCCCCAAATGACGATGGAGCCGTCCTCGTAATGGGGGCGCGATGACCAGAATGGGCGCACACTCTTTTCGATGAGGTGGGGAAGTGCCGCGCACAGATACAGGGGGAACCAGATGAAGAGCAGCTGTAGTGGGCGGATGCGAATGAACGAGAAGATCCAGTACGCGCACACAGCCACGACTACGTTGAAAACGATGGCGACACCTGTGAGCTTCCAAAAGTCTCGCGCCGCCGAGTCCAGGCCCCGGGGAGAACTGTCACGGGGTTGTCTTGCCAAAAATGAGGAAAGGCGAGCCATGGTCACCACCCTGACGGGGCGTCGGCGTGCTGCAACCGAAGAGTGCGGGAGGACTCAATGGTCATGCTGCGACGCTACCAGCGCCGCCACGCCGGGGGCAAACGTGACCCGACGAGCAGCCCCGGCCTCGTCGAAACGAACGGCGCGTCACGACGAGGCCGGGGCCCAGCAAGCCTGGGCCGCGACAGTCAGCGGCCCGACGCGAGCGCCGCCCGGGCGACCTCCTCGAAGGTGAGCGGGTCGCGGCCCGTCACGTCGCGCACGGTCGTGGACACGACGTCCATCTCGCCGCGCGCGATCGACGTGTAGGTCGACACCCACGAGTCGTACTCCCACTGGGCGGACGGCCACTTCTTGCGCGACTCGTACGCCTCCTCGACGGTTTCGCGCACGTAGGTGACGGGGCGCCCCCACACGCGGGTGAGGATCTGCGTGATCTCCTCGAGGGTCAGGGCTTCGGGGCCGGTCACGTCGAGGGTCTGATTCTCGTAACGCGCCGGATCAGCGAGGACCCCGGCGGCCACGCGCCCCGCGTCCTCGCGCGCGACCACCCCCACGCGCCCATCGCCCGCGGGCCCGAGGATGCGGCCCTCCTCGTCGGGCAGCGCCACAAAGAAGTCCGCGTAGAAGTTGTCGCGCAAGAACGTGTACGTCATGCCCGACGCCTTGATGCGCTCCTCCGTATGGAAGTGCGTGCGCGCCAGCGTGAATGTCGCGTCCGGCGCCGCCTTCATGAACGACAGGTACACGATGTGGCGCACACCGGAGGCGGTCGCCGCGTCGACGAACGCGAGGTGCTTGTCCAGGCGGTCCTCGCTCTCGGGCGCGGACACCATGAAGAGGACATCGACGCCGCTGAGCGCCTCGCGTGAGGCCGGGGTGTGCTCGTACGAGCACTGGACGGCGTGCGCGCCGGGCAGCTTGGGGGCGCGCGACGGCGTGTTCGCGAGCAGGCGCAGCGGCAGGCCGCGCTCGGAGAGGAGCCGGGCGGCAACGCCGCCGACGTTCCCGGACGCGCCGGTGACCGCCAGGGACGGGGACGAGGCATGGGCCGCCTCGTTCGTCTGGGTGCAGGGAGTGGGGGTCTTCGTCATGCGACTAGTGTGTCACTGCCAGTGTTGTCTATGCGCACGCCACACGCGCTTTGAGCCGCGAGCGTACCGGGACTGTTGGAGGGGCGAGCGCCGGATTCGGGGCGACCCCTGGATGCGAGGCGACCCCTGGATGCGAGGCGACAGCTGACGCGTACTTTCCTCCCAGAAAAATCGCACGTAATTTCCCTTGGTCAGTTTTCGATGTGCCCAGAAAACGTTGGAATTGCAACGGTTAGATTTCAAAGTTTGAATAACGGGGAGGGGAATTACGTGCGACATTTGTGGGGAACCATGCGGGTGCGCGGTGTGCAGGTGTGTGGCGATCTCGCGTCGGGCCCCGGGCCCACGCAGGGGGCGGCTACACCCCGTAGCGCCGGGAGAAGTTGTGTTCGAACTGTTCGAGGGACACCCCGCGCGTCTCAGGCACGATGAATAGGTAGAAGCACAGGGACACGACATTAATGAGGCCAAACGTCAGGTAGGTCCAGGTCGCCCCCAGGTGGCCGATCATGATCGGGAAGAGCCACGTGACGATTGCGTTCATCATCCAGCCGCAGCCCACCGCGAACCCCTGGGCGACGCCGCGAATACGGGCGGGAAAGATCTCGGAAACCAGCACCCAGTTGACGGTGCCGGACTGCTTAGCGAACACGAACAGGGACACGAGGACGAGGACCAGCCACGGCAAATAAGAAGGAATCTCAGGCGAAATGCTCCCGTCAGCCAGCGTGTAGGGGCCGATGCCGAGCCCAAAGACGAGAGCGAGAGCGAACAGAGACACGGTCACGCCCGTCTCCTGGTAGATGCCGACGTGGCGCCGAGCAAACCTCGACACAAGGTACAGGCCGAACGCGGCGCCCACGCACGCGACGGCCCCCGTGATCACGTTCAAAGTGATGGAATCAGCGGAGCTGAACCCCGCGGCTGCCAGGATCTTCGGCAGGTAGTACATGGCGGTGTTGATGCCGGTCAGCTGGTCGAAACACGCCAGGCCGATGCCGATGAACAGGAGCCTCCTGGTCCACGCGACCGACGCGGTGCGCCGCAGGGTCCAGTGGCCTTGGCTCGTCTCGGCCGCGTGCAAGGCGATGATCTCGCTGATCTCGGCGGCCACATCGTCGCGGCGGGGGTCGCGGATGCGTTTGAGGGCGCCCACGGCCTCGTAGTAGCGGGCCTTGGACGCGTACCAGCGGCCCGACTCGGGCATGAGGCGCATCCCGACCCACAGGAGCACAGCGGGGATCGTGGCGAGCACCAGCATCCACCGCCACGCGGACCCGTCGCCCGCGGTGACGACGGCGGTCGCGACGCGGGAGGCCTCGTCCCACGAGTACCACTGCCCGGGCGTGAGCGTGCCCGACGGGTCGGCGCTCACGAGGACGCGCGGCCCGCCGTGCGCGTGGGAGAGCGCCGCGTTCATCGAGTAGGCGAGGAGCTGGCCGAACACGATCATGAACTGGTCGAGCGCCACCAGGGCGCCGCGCATGCGCGTGGGCGCGGACTCCGACAGGTAGATCGGCACGGTCGCCGAGGCGCCACCGACCGCCAGGCCGAGAACGAAACGGAACAGGTACAGCACCCAGATGTTGGGCGCGACGGTGCATCCGATCGTGCCGACGATGAACACGACGGCGAGCAGCAGGATGTTGTGCCGCCGCCCGTTGCGGTCCGATAGGCGCCCGGCGCCGATAGCCCCGATCGCGGCGCCGATGGCGAGGACGCCGCCGACCAGGCCCTCCTCGAACTCGTTGATTCCGAGTCCGCCGGCCACGCTCGGCATGTACATGTACGGCAGTGCGCCCGCGATGACGCCCGTGTCGTAGCCGAACAGCAGGGAGCCGAAAGTCGCGATGGCGGCGAGGAGTTTCACGGAGCGCGCCGGACCCGAGGCCGGGGTCTCCTCCGTGAGTGTGCGCAGTTCTCGGTCAGTGGGGGCGCCGATGGCCCCAGGTCGGGTACTCATGGGTTCCATTGTGCGACAGCGCACGCCGACGTGCGCGGGTGAGTCTAACATTCAGGATTCTCTCAGGAAAGTCATATGGCAAAAAGCAAAGATTCATAGGTTGTTCATAGGGTCGCGTGGGGAAATAGGTGCATCGACAAAAGGAGACACCAATGACCGCCCTGATCCTGATCGCCATTGACCTGGTCGCCATGGCCGCCCTCGTGTTCGGCCTCTACTTCCCACGGCACCGCCGCGCCGACCTGGTCGCAGCCTTCCTCGGTGTGAATGTCGGCGTCCTCGCCGTCACGATCATCCTCGCGAACTCGACCGTGAGCGCGGGCCTGGGCCTGGGTCTCTTCGGTGTCCTCTCGATCATCCGCCTGAGGTCCGATCAGATCTCGCAGACGGAGATCGCCTACTACTTCGCGTCGCTGGCCCTCGGCCTGCTGACGGGAATGTCGTCGGCGGTGACCCCGCTCCTGGGTGGCCTCATCGCCCTGATCCTCGCGGCCCTCGCCTTCGGCGACTCGAAGCTGGTCTTCGGCCGCTACACGTCGCAGACCGTGCAGCTGGACCGCGCGATCGCCGACCCGGCGGAACTGAAAGCAGCCCTCGAGCAGCGTCTCGGCGCGTCCGTCGCCTCGGTCAACGTCGTCAAGCTCGACCTCGTGAACGACCTGACTCTCGTTGACGTTCGCTCGAAGGTCGCCTGACCCGCCGGACCGGCCTCGCCCCCGGCCCGCCGGCTCGCCCTTGACAGCAGACTTGGCCCCGGCCTCGCCGCCACAGCCCCGCAGACCGCCTCTACCAAGGACACGACTCATGAACGCCACACTGAACGCGACTCTCGCCGACCTCGAGACGATTGGCCTCGACGACCTGAATGAGCGCGCCGCGATGCTGACCCGCGTGGACCGCAAGTACGCGCTGGACGCGGCCACGGCCTCGTCGATCCTGAGCCGCCTCCCCGAGGAAACCCGGGTCCTCCAGATCGCCGGCCAGGTGTCCCAGTGCTACGCCTCCACCTACTACGACACCCCCGACATGGATTCGTACCTGCTGACCGCGCTCAAGCGCCGCCGCCGCTTCAAGGTCCGCGCCCGCACCTACCTGTCCACCGGCGCCTCCTTCCTGGAGGTCAAGACGCGGGGGCCGCGCGGACTGACCGTCAAGAAGCGCATGTCGATCTCCTGGGACGAGGCCGGGGCGCCTCTCGCGGGCGAGCGCCGTTCGTGGGTCGCGGGAAAGGTTGAGCACACGGGCTACGCGCACCTGGTTCCGGCCTTGGAGCCGATCCTGGCCGGATCCTACGAGCGCAACACACTGCTCCTGCCCGGCGGAGCGGGCCGCGCGACCGTTGACACGAAGCTGTCGTGGCGCTCGCTGCGCACGGACGGCACTGAGGTCGCACGCCCCGACCTGGTCATCATCGAAACGAAGTCGGGTGCGACCCCGTCCGTCGTCGACCACCTCCTGTGGGAGGGCGGCGTGCGACCCGTGAAAATCTCCAAGTACGGGACCGCAATGGCCGCCATGCACGACCTGCCCGCGAACAAGTGGAACCGCACGCTGCGCCGCTACTTTCCCGAATACGTGGAGGCCCCCGAGCTCGCGCGCGAGGCGCCCCTCGCGATGGCCGCCTGACGGGCGGCGGCCAGGTGGGCACCAAGCAACTGAGCAGACGACGCCACGCCGGCATTCCGATTTCGCCACACCGGCCCTCGCGGTTTCGATAAGCCGGCTACACGGTTTCGAACGCGAACGATACGCAAGCGCTCACCATAAGAAACATAAGCCTTAACGACACGAAAGAGATAGACACATGAAAGCCCTTCGGAAAATCTGGACCCCCGCCCGGACGATCGGCGCGATCGCCCTCGTCGCAACGTTGGCGCTGGGCGCTTGCGGCGCCTCGGGCGCTGCGTCCGCCGGTGGTGGCGCGACGAGCGCGACCGCTGCCGTCGCGACCGCCGGAACCAACGGCGACACGACTGCGCCGCCCACCGCGGCCGACGCCCTGGCCTCGAACGCGAAGGCCTCCTACGTGAAGGACAGCGACTGGAAGGCCTCGGACGCCGTCGACGTGACGCTCAGCGGAACGACCGCGACCTCCTCGTCCGACGCCGTGAGCGTGAGCGACGGCGTGCTGACCATCTCCAAGGCCGGCGTCTACAAGCTCAGCGGCTCCTTCACCGGCAAGGTCGTCGTAGCCGCGGGAGCTGAGGACCAGGTCGTCCTGATCCTCGACAACGCGACCATCACCTCGACCACCGGTGCCGCGATCGAGGCGACCAGCGGCGACGACCTCGTCCTGTCCCTCCAGGGCACATCGACGATCACCGACGGCACCTACACCGGCGATGAGGAGGCGAACGCCGCGATCTACGCCGACATGGACCTGACGATCACCGGCTCGGGCACGCTCAACGTGACCTCCGGCGCCTCGGACGCGATCACCTCCAAGGACGACCTGTACGTCCTGAGCGGCACGATCAACGCGACCGCCTCGGATGACGGCCTGCGCGGCAAGGACTCCCTGACTGTCGCCGGCGGCACCGTCACCGTGAACGCCGGCGGCGACGCCCTCAAGTCCGACCAGGACAACGACGACACCAAGGGCTACGTGTCCATTGTGGACGGAACCGTCACCCTGACCTCGGGGGGCGACGGCATCGACGCGTACACCGACGCGATCGTCACCGGCGGCACCCTGTCGATCACCTCGGGCGGCGGCGCCTCGGCCGGCAAGCCCTCCACGGGCTCGGCCAAGGGCATCAAGGCTCAGACCTACATCATCGTCGACGGCGGCACGACCACCATCGACGCCGGGGATGACGCCATCCACTCCAACGGCGCTCTGCGCCTGAGCTCCGGCACGATCACCGCCGCCTCCGGCGACGATGGCGTGCACACCGAGGTCGCGGCCGTCCTGGACGGCGCGAGCGTGACCGTCACTCAGTCGAACGAGGCCCTCGAGGGCGGACTCATCACGATCTCCGACGGCACGGTCGACCTGACGTCGAGCGACGACGGCATCAACGCCTCGGGCTCGATCACCGTTGCGGCCGGCCTGGCCGCCACCGCCGAGTCCAGCTCCGATTCGATGGCCTCCGACACCGCCACGACCACCGACCCGATGGCCCCCGGCGGCATGGGTCCCGGAGGTCCGGGTGACGGCGGCGGCTCGATGGAGGACACGGGCGAGCAGCTCACCATCACGGGCGGCACCGTCACCGTCAACGCGAACGGCGACGGCCTCGACTCCAACGGTTCGCTGACCATCAGCGGCGGCACGACGACCGTCTACGGTCCGGCCTCCGGCGCGAACGGGGCCCTGGACAGCAACGGTGCCATGAGCATCACGGGTGGCACGGTCATCGCCTTCGCCACGGGCGAGATGGTGGAGACGCCGACCACGACCGACGGCCAGGGCTGGGTCTCCGCCTCGGCGACCGGCTCCGCTGGGTCCACGGTGACAATCACCGACGCCAACGGTTCGGTCCTGGGCACCTACACCTCGCTCAAGGCCTTCGGAAACGTCATCTACTCAACCTCTGGAATGACCAACGGCTCGACCTACACGGTGAGCGTCGATGGCGCGGAGACCTCGGCGACCGCCGGCGAGGGCGGTCAGCCCCCGGCCGGCGGCCAGGGCGGTCAGCCCCCGGCCGCACCCCAGGGCTGAAGCCTCCTGAATAGTGCGCCCCGCGTGATTGTCGACACGCGGGGCGCACGCGTACCTGCATCACGTCTTTTTCGCCGAGGCCCCAGCCGGTATCTCACGCCCGCACCCTCGCTCACCACCCCCGGGAACAGCGCAACTAGACTGGAACAGGAGGACGAGGCCCCGGCCTCGTCAATGACAACGAAAGGACCCCTCATGCTCCCCTCCGAGAAGCTCGCCGAGCTCGGCCTCGAACTGCCCGCCGTCGCCACGCCCGTCGCAGCCTACGTGCCCGCCGTCATCGACCGCGGCGTCGTGCGCACCTCCGGCCAGATCCCCGTCGTGAACGGCGAGCCCGTGTGCATCGGCGCGGTCGGCGAGGACGGCGCGGACCCCGAGGACGCCAAGGACGCGGCGCGCGTGTGCGCCCTCAACGCCCTGGCCGCAGCCGCCGCAGCAGCGGGCGGCATCGACAACCTCGCGGGCGTCGTGAAGGTCGTGGGCTTCGTGTCCTCGCGCCCCGACTTCTACGGCCAGGCCGGCGTCATCAACGGCGCCTCCGAGCTGTTCGGCGAGATCTTCGGCAGCCAGCACGCGCGCAGCGCCGTGGGCGTCGCCGCTCTGCCCCTCAACGTGAGCGTCGAGGTCGAGGCCGAGTTCCTCATTAAGTGAACGCGCGCGGCCGGCTGAGGCATGCCTACACTGAATGAGGTTCACCCAAAGGCTCGTCGCGGGCCTAAGAATGTAAGGAAGACACATGACTGACCGTCAGATGTTCCAGCTGGTCGACGCAAACACTGTCCCCGCCACGGACGGCGGCTGCGGCTGCGGGTGCGGCTGCGGCGGCAACGGCAAGAAGGCGCGCGCCGAGCAGGCGGCAGCTGAGCAGGCCCCCGCTCCCGCCGCGCAGGCCCCCGCTCCCGCCGCGCAGGCCCCCGCCGAGCACGGCGGCTGCGGTTGCGGAGGCCACGGCGCCCAGGCCCCTGAGGCCCCCGTCGAGCGCCCCCACGAGATGGCCGCCGAGCCCATCACCTCCACGGCGGGCGGCTGCGGCTGCGGCGGACACGGCGGCGGACACGGCAAGGTCCACGCGGGCGGCGCCGGCGTCATCCACCGCCCAGGCGCGGACGAGCTCGTCATCCACTCCATCCCCCGCGTCGTGCGCCACGCGGTCCTCTTCGCCGCCGTCGACAACCTGCCCGTCGGCGAAAACCTCCAGATCTGCGCGCCCCACCAGCCCGAGCCGCTGTTCGCGCACCTGCAGGACTCGACGCAGCACTACCGCGTCGAAACCCTTCAGGCGGGCCCCGTGGATTGGCGCTACCGCATCACGCGCCTCGCCTGAGCGCCCCTCCACGCACGAGGCCGTGGCCGGCCCCGCCATCTCCGGTGGGTCTGCCACGGCCTCGTCGCGTGCCATCGTGTGCCAAGGACGAGCAACATGGGACGACACTGTGACCACACCCTCACCAACGGATTTGTTTGCTATCCCGATCACATGCCGGGGCGCGCGTGAAACGGTACCGTTGAGGTATGAGCTTCTTTGATACGACTTCCGACACTGACGTCGAGGATGATCTGGATCGCGTCTCCACAGACGTGGTCGTGAACTGCGACATTGAGGCCGCGTGGGCGCTCGTGTCCGAACCTGGCTGGTGGGTCAACGACGGCCCGCTGGGCGATCACGAGGTGAGCCTCGGCGACGACGGCCTCTACCGCGTGAGCGACCCGGACGCCGGCGACTGGCTGATCGAGAAGGCCGACGAAGACCCCATGGACGTCGTGGCCTTCCGCTGGTACCCGCTCGCCGACGACGAACTGCCTGACGAGTACGCGACCCGCGTCGAGGTCTCCCTCTCCGAGGAGCGCAGCGGCGTCGCCATCCATGTCGAGGAGTCGGGCTTGGCCTCTGTCTCCGACGACGAGGCCGAGGCCCGCCAGGCGTACGAGGACGCGATCGGCATGTGGGAGCAGGTCCTGGTCGCGGCGAAGAGCCACCTCGAGGGCCGCTGAACTCCTTCGCTTCCGAGCCGGCATCTGCTGATGTCGTTGAGGTTTCGCCGTTTAGGTATCCGCTGGCGTTGTTGATGTTCCGTCGTTTTGGCCTGTGCGGGTGTCGTTGATGTCCCGTCGTCGCAGCATTTCGTCGGCGAATGACTCGTAGTGAGCGTTGCCAGACTGTGAACCCCCGCGGCCTCACTGCTGCGGGGGGTGTCTGTTGGCGGTGTGGTTCACGGATGGTGAGCTGAGTGTCCGTCCGGGTGTGTCCCCCAAATTTCGCACGTAATTCCCCTGCGCGTGTTTCAACTTTTGAAGTCAGAACGTTGAAATCCTGCGGTTTTTTGGGTGTTGTTGCGTGTGGCCGTCAGGGAATTACGTGCGGAATTGGTGAATGTGCGGACGGTGGCGGGGCGTAGGCTGCGGGCTGCCGGATGCTCGCCGCGGTTGGGCTTGTGAGTGTGGGCGCTGCACCCGATCTGTAGGCAATGCACCCGATCCGTAGGCAATGCACCCGTTCTGAACGGGTGCATCGCCACGTAAGAGGTGCAGCGCCACGTAACGGGTGCAGTGCCCTGTAACGGGGCGGTCACGGCCTGGTGTGTGGTTGCGGTGTGGGCCGCGTTCGGACTTGTGCTCAGAGGCGTTGCACCATTGAGGGGTGCAGCGCACTAGCTAGCAAGTGGTGCGGTGCGCTGGGTAGTGTCATCCCTACCCAAGTGGTGCATTGTGTGCCTCGTTAGTCGTCCCGCCGCGTTTGGGCTTGTTGGCGTGGGCGGTGCACCCGATCCGTAGGCAATGCACCCGTTCTGAACGGGTGCAGCGCCACGTAAGAGGTGCAGCGTCCCGTAAGAGGTGTAATGCCCAGTGTGGGAGTTGCTGTGCGAACCGTGGCGGAGCTTGTGGCTCCGAAGCGTTGCACTAGTTGAAGGAGCAATGCACTAGATGGGGAGCATTGCACTGGATAGTAGCTAGTGCAATGCCCTGCTAAGTAGTGCAATGCCTCCCGGCGCCGAATGCTGTGGGAGCTGCATCGACATGTGCTGGGAGTGGGCGTCAGTGCTCCCAAATTTCGCACGTAATTCCCCTGTGACTGTTTCAATGTTTTAAGTCAGAACGTTGGAATTCCGCGGTTTTTGCGGTGTTGATGCGTCCGGTCGTCAGGGAATTACGTGCGGAATTGATGGACCTGCCGGGCCTATGCGGCTGCGTGCCCGGATGTCGCGCACCTGGATGTTGAGCACAGTGTCTCGCCTACTGTGCCGCGCGTGCCGTGCTCGGGTGTCCCGCCGGCCCTAGTCCTCCGTGAGCGCTGCGGCTACTCCGCGTGCCTGCCGGGCCTACTCTGCGTGCCCGGCCTCTCGTTCTGCTGCCTCGCGCTCCGCTGCCTCGCGGGCTGCCTTCTTGGCGCGCTCGCGGGCGCGCGCCTCGACCTCGTCGGGGGTGAGCGGGCCCTGCGTGGTGCCGGCGCTGCCATCGGATCGCCGCCACGCGATGGTCAGGCCGTCGCGCGCGCCGAATCGCGCCAGGTGAATGCCCGCGACATGCTCGAGGTGAGCGGCGCGCTCGGGGGTCGTGCGCAGCTCAAGCCGAAGGTCCGACGGTGACGCGATCACGTCGAAGCGCCCCAGAACCGGCCCCTCGCGGTCGAACAGCAGGTAGCCGATGCCCGCGTCCTCGTCCCAGAAACCCGTGATCGCGCCATGTGGCTCACGAGCTGCTTGCCGTAACGTGCCGCGCGCTGCGTGGGAATGGCCGCCGTTGAGGTCAGGGGGGTCGAGGCCTGGGCGGGGGAGTGCGACGCGGTCGTCCCCGGCGAGCTGGCGGGGAACGAGGCCGGGGTGGGGGAGTGCGACGCGGTCGTCCCCGGCGAGCTGGCGGGGAACGAGGCCGGGGCGGAGGCGACCGTGGTGGTCTCGCCAGAGGGGGAAGGGAGCGTGGAGCCGCCCGGACCGCCGCAGGCTGCCGGGGCCTCGTTCGAGGAATGGGGAGCGGACGTCGCAGAAAGATTCATGTGCCTAACCTAACTTGCTTGGTTGCCACGTGTGCGGTGGCGGCTTGGAAGCGCTCGGGGCGTGCTGTGTGACACCTGGATTCGGACGCTACTGGGCCGTTGCGGTAGCGTTGGAGGGTCAAGTGTGCTCCGTGCGAGCATAAAGACCGCGCAAAGCGCCGCCCGCGGACGGCAACCAGCGGAAAGGAAAAACGAATGAGCAGCGAGCCAGTCGTGCACGACGAGCCCCGTCAGGAGGGCGGCGAAAAGCTCCAGCGAAACCTGAAGAATCGCCATATTCAGCTGATCGCCATCGGCGGTGCGATCGGCACGGGCCTGTTCATGGGCTCGGGCAAGACGATCTCCGTCGCGGGTCCGTCGATCCTGCTGGTCTACATGATCATCGGCGCTGTCCTGTTCCTGTTCATGCGCACGCTCGGCGAGCTGCTCCTGTCGGATCGCAAGTACGCGACCTTCGCGGACATTGCGCGCGACCTGATCGGCCCGTGGGCGGGCTTTGTGACGGGGTGGACGTACTGGGCGTGTTGGGTCGTCACCGGCGTCGCGGACATGATCGCTATCACCGGCTACACGCACTTCTGGTGGCCGAACCTGCCCCCGTGGATCCCCATCACCGCCACGACCCTGCTGCTCTTCGCTCTCAACGCGATGACGGTCAAGGCTTTCGGTGAGACGGAGTTTTGGTTCGCACTCATCAAGATCATCGCGATTATCGCCCTGGTCGTCGTCGGTTTCGGCATGGTCGCCATGGGCACGGTCGACGAGGAAGGGACGGTCGCAGCCGTCTCGAACCTGTGGAGCCACGGAGGCTTCCTCCCGAACGGATTCACCGGCTTCCTGGGCGGCTTCCAGATCGCGCTCTTCGCCTTCATTGGCATCGAAATGGTCGGCACGACGGTCGCGGAGACCGACGACCCGGACACCACTCTCCCGAAGGCCGTCAACTCCATCCCAGTGCGCATCATGCTCTTCTACGTGGCGGCGCTCGCGGCCATCATGATGGTGACCCCCTGGGACCAGGTGAGTCCCGATCGCTCCCCCTTCGTCACTATGTTCTCGCTGACCGGCCTGGGTGCCGCGGCCACGATCGTCAACCTGGTGGTCCTTTCCTCGGCCGCCTCGAGCGCGAACTCGGGCATCTATTCCACGTCGCGCATGCTCTATGGTCTGGCCCGCCAGGAGCAGGCGCCCAGCATCTTCGCGCGCCTCTCGAAGCATCACGTGCCCCTCAACGCCCTGTTCTTGTCATGCGTGTGCCTGCTGACGGCTATCATCATCATGGCGACGGGCGGCTCGATCTCCGCAGCCTTTACGCTGGTGACCTCGGTGTCGGCCACCCTCTTCATGGGTGTGTGGGTCGTCATCGTCGTGTCCTACCTGGTGTACCTGCGTAAGCGCCCCCACCTGCACAAGGAATCGCACTTCAAGTCGCCCGGCGGTGCCGTCGGCGCGTGGGTGGTCCTGGCGTTCATGGGGGCCATGGGCGTCATCCTGGCGATGTGGGACGATACCCGCCCCGGCCTCGTCTATTCCCTGGTGTGGATCGCGTTCATTGTGGGCGCGGCCTTCGCGAACCGCCACTTCCTGCTGCGTCGCGCGGCGCGCGGAGTCCTGGGCGATGGGGGGACGGGCGAGGGGCCGCATCAGGGTCCTCACCTGCACGAGTAGCGCGACAAATACCAGGTGACTATGCTCACCACTGTGCCACGGGAGCTCGAAGCGAGCTGAGAGGGGACGAACCCCGACCGTAGAACCTGATCCGGGTCATACCGGCGTAGGAAGGCTCTTCCCTCGTGGCCGCCGTGCAACACGAAGGGAGTATTTTCGCATGGCTACCACCGCTCGGTCCCTCCGCTGGAGGGTCATCGACATCGTCACCGCCGCCGTCCTGGGCGTCGCGTGTGGACTGATTTTCGTCGCCTGGAACCAGGTGGGTTACGCGGGCTACGAGGCCTTCAAAGCGATCCTGCCGGGCCTCAACGGCCTGGTGACGGGCGTCTGGCTGCTGGGTGGCACGCTCGGCGGCTACGTCATTCGCAAGCCGGGCGCCGCGCTCTTCGTCGAGTTGCTGGCGGCGACCGTCTCCATGGGCCTGGGCTCGCAGTGGGCGGTGAAGACGCTGTACTCGGGCCTCGCGCAGGGCCTCGGCGCCGAGATCGTGTTTGCGCTTCTTGCTTACCGTCGCTTCAACGTGTGGGTCGCTGCCGCCGCTGGTGGGCTGTCCTTCGCCTGCGAGTGGTTCCTTGAGCTCTTCACGGAGGGCAACCTCGCGAAGGGCGTGCCCTACAACGCCATCTACCTGGCGTGCGGCGCGCTCTCGGGCATCGTCCTCGCCGGAGTTCTTGCGTGGGCGCTGACGAACGCGCTGGCGAAGACGGGCGCGTTGGACCGCTTCGCCTCGGGCCGAGGAGCGCGCGAGCTTGTCTGATTCCCGCTCCATGAACGAGGCCTCCTCCGCCTCCCCCCGCCCCGTGTCCTCCCCGGATAGCCGGGTGCCGCTGGGTGAGGGGGCGGGCGCGCGCGTGCGCGCGCGCGAATGGGGATGGCGTCACGCTGGGCGCAAGAACGCCGCGCTGTCGGGCGTTGATCTCGATATCGCGCCGGGTGAGCGCGTGCTGGTGCTCGGGCCGTCCGGGTCGGGCAAGTCGACGCTCATGGGCGGCCTGGCGGGCCTGCTGGGTGGCGCCGAGGAGGGCGAGGCCACCGGCACGCTCACCGTTGACGGCGTCGCTCCGGCCGAGGCGAGGGGCCGCGTGGGCCTCCTCATGCAGGACCCCGAGGCCCAGGTGGTCCTGGCCCGCGTGGGCGACGACGTGGCCTTCGGCATGGAGAACCTGGGGATACCGCGTGAGGCGATCTGGCCTCGCGTGGAGGAGTCCCTGAGCGCGGTGGGCCTGGACGTGCCCCTGCATCATTCGACGACGGAGCTGTCGGGCGGGCAGAAGCAGCGCCTGGCCCTCGCGTCGATTCTCGCGATGGGCCCGGGCCTGCTGCTCCTGGACGAGCCGACCGCGAACCTGGATCCGAGTGGCGTCGCCGAGGTGCGCGCCGCCGTCGAGGCCGTCGTCGAGCGCACGGGCGCGACGATGGTGGTCGTGGAGCATCGCGTGGACGTGTGGGCATCCCTCGTGGATCGCGTCATCGTGGTGGCCGACGGTCGTATCGCCGCCGACGGCCCCCTGAGAGAGGTTCTTGACCAGCAGGGCGACGCCCTGCGCGAGCGCGGTATGTGGCTGCCCGGCGACGACGTTGCAGCGGAGGTCGGCCCTGCGCCCGAGGTCGCCCCGGCCTCGTCCGAGGGCGCGGAAGAGGAAGAGGGCGCGCGAGGCGCCACCCCCATCGCCCGCGTCACCGACCTGTCGATCGGCTATGACCAGGATGCCCCCGTGCGGTCCGGCATCGACCTGACGCTCGAGCGCGGCGTCTCCACCTGCATCGTTGGCGCTAACGGCGCCGGAAAGTCGACCTTCGCGCTGACGTTGGCCGGCCTCCTGCCGCCCCTCGCGGGCACCGTCGAGGTCGAGACCTCCGACGGCACGGCAGGCGACCCCCACGAGTGGAGCAGCAAGCAGCTCCTGGGCCGCATGTCCATGGTCTTCCAGGAACCCGAGTACCAGTTCCTGGCCTCCACCGTCGCCGAGGAACTCGCCATCGGCCCGCGCGCCGCCGGCATGAGCGAGGAGGAGATCGCCCCCCTCGTCGAGGAACACATGGATGTCCTGGGCCTCACCAAGCTCGCGCGCGCCAACCCCATGACGCTGTCGGGCGGCGAGAAGCGTCGCCTGTCGGTGGCGACCGCGCTCATCAGCGCCCCCGAGCTGCTGATCCTCGACGAGCCGACCTTCGGCCAGGACCGCGGCACGTGGCTGGGCCTCGTGCGCCTCCTGCGCGCCGCCCTCGAGCGCGGCGTCACCCTGGTGTCAATCACGCACGACCCCGCGTTCGTGGCCGCGATGGGCCAGCGCGTCGTCGACCTGGGGTTGGTTGGGAGCCGAGGCGGGGGAGAGTCGCGCGGGTGCGCCGAGTCTGCGCTCGCCTCCCCAATTGACGAGGCCGACTCGGGTCGCGCGTCCCGCACGAGTGTCGGGTCGGAATCTGGCGACAGCGCCGACGCGGCGGCGAATGGCAACGCGACGGGTATCGAGGCGCCTGCGGGCGACGCGCCTGCGGACGAGGCGTCTGCCAGCGCGGCCACCGCGGGTGACGCACGGATGGGTGTGCCCACCTCCGCCCGCGCGCCACGGCGTGGCCTCCTGGCCCGCACCAACCCCGTCGCCCGCGTGCTCGCCCTCCTGGTGGCGACCACGCCGCTGCTCATCACCATCGACCCCGTCAGCGCGGGCGTGGCCCTCGCCCTCGAGCTGGCCCTCGTGCCGCTGTCGGGCGTGTCGGCGCGCAGTTTCTTCCTCAAAGCGACGCCGCTGCTGCTGGCCGCGCCGCTCGGCGCCCTCTCGATGCTGCTCTACGCCTCACCCGGCGGCCACGTCTACTGGTCTTTCGGGCCTGCGGCGGTCTCCGACCACTCGATGTGGCTGGCCCTGGGCATCGGCCTGCGCATGTGCGCGCTCGTCGTCCCCGCGATCGCCCTGCTCGACCGCATCGACCCGACCGACATGGGCGACGGCCTCGCGCAGATCCTGCACCTGCCCGCCCGGCCGGTCCTGGCCGCGCTCGCGGGCGCACGCATGACCGCGCTCATGGCCGCCGACTGGAAGGCCCTGGAGCGGGCCCGCCGCGCCCGAGGCGTGGGCGACGCGTCGCGCATCCGTTCCTTCCTGCGTGGCTCCTTCTCGCTGCTCGTCTTCGCGCTGCGTCGCTCCGGCAAGCTCGCGACCACGATGGAGGCGAGGGGCTTCGGCGCTGCAGGCCGACGCACGTGGGCGCGCCCCTCGCGCCTGCGCGCCGCCGACGCGGTCCTCTTACTCGTGGCGATCGCGCTGCCTTCGATTGCGTTGGCGGTCAGCGTGATAGCCGGGACTTTCGCGCTGGTGGGTCGATGAACGGCGATGGGTGGCCCGCGACCTAGTCGCCTGAGGTCGCCACCTGGGGGCGTGCTCCGCGCTGCCTCAACGGGGTGTTGGCCAGGGTGAGGTAGCGGCGTACGCGGGCGATCGAGTAGTCGTAGCGGGCGGCGAGATCGCTGATCGATGCGCCTTCCTCGTACTGGCGTCGCAGCTGCGCGCTGACTGCGATTTCTGAATCGTGGGGCAGGCGCTGGTGGGAGTCGAGCATCGGGAGGGGAGCGAGGGGACGCTCGATCTTCCCGCCGGCGTAGCCGCTGTAGACACGGCCTTGCGGTTCGATGCTCTCGTCTGCTTCGTTTCCCCACACGGACCAGCCGGCTCGGGGGTAGCGGGCGAACATCTCGAGGTAGGGGCCGGGTGAGCAGGCCTCGATGAGGTCGTACTGTTCATCTGGCTTTCGGGAGTGTTCGCGTTTGCGGGTTTCGATCATGTTGACTTGGCGGCGCCCGGGGGAAAGGGTACGCATTCTGCCTCGGACGCCGAAGAGGAGCAGTTCGGTGACGTTGCGGAAGTAGAATCCGACGCCGCGACCGTCGGGGCCGCCGTCTTTGCGTCGCTTCGCCCAGACGATGTTGGAGACGTATCGGAATCCCCAGGCGGACATGACGTCGAGGCCCTCGGGGAGCAGCGCGTTGGGAACCCACAGGTACAGGTGTGCGTTGGGCGCCACCACGTCAGCCACGGGCAGGCCCTTGATGGCATCCAGCGACATGGTTCCGTAGCGGCCGAGGCGCTTGTGTTCGGGTGCGACCTTGCCTGTGCGGTTCTGGAATCGCCATGGCGGGTCCGACAGGACCGTCGAAAAGCCACCCGCGATGGTGGGCAGGGGGGCGTAGGGCTCATCTGTCATGCCCCCATGGTAGTACCATTTAGATCTAAATATAGATCTAAATTGAGGCGTGTTGCGTGGCGCCACCCATGCGGCAGTCGCCTCCGATGGCCGTGTTACGATGACGAAATGATCCAGACAGCGTCGTATGATAACCCGGATATTGTTCCCCCGAGCGTCCGTGATAGGTTTTCATTCTTTGAAGTGAGAAATGCGTGTGGCGTTCTCGCCGCTGTCGCCCGCGATGAGTGGATGGATATTATCGACGTATTGGATGATTTTAGCTTTTCGGCGAACCTCCTACTTCGAGCTGGTGGGAATAACTCCGCAATGGCCGACCGTCTCAATGGGGAGCTTCGGGAACGCGGATGGGCGGAATGTAAATACGTCGTCAAGCGTGAAGGGTACATCGAATATCGCGAGAGATGGCGCGCAATTGAGGTGCTACCCCACAGTGAGACTCCTTCCTATTGGGTCGATAACCGCAAAGGGCGCGTTTTGGTCGACGTGGAATGGAATGCGAAAGATGGGAATCTCGACCGCGATCTCGCAGCCTACCGTGCCTGGTACGAGGACGGCCTGATCGACGGCGCAGTCATCATCACGAAAGACCGCCCATCACTTCTTGATCTTGCGTGTGACTTATGGGCAGACTATCGCAACGTCTGCGTGGATGAGGTGTATTGCGCGACGCGTTGCCCAGCGAAGAAGAGGACCCCGCGACAGTGGGAATTGGCCCTGCCACTCGATCTGACCACGACGACCGTGACGAGCCTCGACAAGGCGATTCCGCGTGTTGATCGAGGCGAGGCCGGCACGTGCCCGGTCGCCGTCATTGCGGTCAGCGCTCGCACGTGGGACGCAACCCCGTATGAGCCAACCACCCATGTCGTCGGCTGAAGTGTCGGTGAACGGTCAGTCGGGGCCCCACGCGGCGGCGCCGGGCAGGGGAGTGAGGGTCACCGTCCCCATGACCACAGGACCCGAGAAGGCCGCGCGCGACCTTGCTCCCCGGCTGCGCGCGCTTGCTGGGGAGGCGGCCCCAGCCTCGTCACAGTGCGTGGGAACAAACGCGGGGACCGAGCGTGCGCATCAGGGCGCCCCGACCTCGTCGATCGATAGGCACGCGGATGGGGCGAGCGCGCCCGACGAACGCGCGCCCCGCCGGGTCCCCGTCGTCACCATCGACGGCTATTCCGGCTCCGGCAAGTCCACGCTGGCCGCCGCCCTCGCGCGCCTCCTGCCCGGCTGGCAGATCCTCCACCTCGACGACTGGTACCCGGGGTGGGACGGCCTCGCCCAGGGTGCCGAAGTCGCCCGTCGAATCGCCGCCGACCTGCGGGAAGGCAGAACCTCGTCCTACGTCACCTGGGACTGGGAGACCAACACAAGCGGTCGCGCCGTCGAGGTCCCCCTGGCCCCCACGATCATCGAGGGCTGCGGCGCATGTGACGCCGAAGCCGACCTGTCGGTGTGGATCGCAGACCCCGGCGAGGCCGAGCGGCGCAGGCGGGCGCTCGCGCGCGACGGGGCGACCTACGCGCCACACTGGCAGCGCTGGGCCACGCAGGATCTGGGACGCTCGATAAACTAGGCACATGTTTACGCCGCCCCCCGAACCTCCGATGTGGGCGTGGCTCCTGTTCGGGGCCGTCGATTTCGCCATCCGTATCGTGGCGCTCGGCGTCGTCCCGAAACGCCGCCGAGCCTCCACCTCCACCGCGTGGCTGCTCCTCATCTTCCTGTGGCCCCTCCTCGGCGTCCCCCTCTACATCATCTTCGGATCCTGGTGGGCCATGGGGCGCCGCCTCGACCGTGACCCTGAGGCCAGTGCCCTCGTCAACACAATCCTCGCAGGCTCCGCCACGCCCGAGCCGACCGCCCACGACGCGCCCGACGTCGACGACGACGCGGCCGCGCTCATGCGCCTGACCGGCTCCCTCACTGGCTTCCCCGCCTCCAGTGGGCGCGTCGTCGCTCTTCACAACGACACGGCCGAGACCTTCCGGCAGATGGCCGCCAGCATCGACCGGGCGACCCACCACGTCAACGCGCTCTACTTCCAGACGTCGTGGGACGAGTACACGGCCCCCTTCTACGAGGCCCTCGAACGCGCGAAGGCCCGCGGCGTCACCGTCCGTCTCCTCGTCGACCACCACGGGCTGCGCACGATCCCCGGCCACAAGGCCTTTCGGCGTCGCCTCGACGACATGGGGATCCTCTGGCACAAGATGCTGCCCTTCGCGCCCCTGCGCGGGCACATCCGCCGCCCCGACCTGCGCAACCACCGCAAAATCCTGGTCGTCGACGGGCGCGAGGCCTACATCGGATCCCACAACCTGGTGGCCCCCGACTACGACACGCCCTCCTTCCAGAAAGCCGGCATCACCTACGACGACACCAGCGTGAGCCTCACCGGGTCGATCGTCACCCAGATCGAGGCCGTCTTCGCCCTCGACTGGTACTACGCCAGCAGGGAGGTCCTCACCCCCGCCGACCTCACCCCGCCCACTACGCGCGAGAAGGACACGCGCGAGAAGGAGGCAGCTGACGAGGCCCCGGCCTCGTCGATGCAGATCATCCCCTCGGGCCCGGCGTTCCGAGACGAACCCAACCTGCGGGCCTTCGTGCACATGGTGTCTTCGGCGCGCACCCACGTGTCCATCGCGAGCCCCTACTTCATCCCCGACGAAGCGCTCATCGCCGCACTGACGAACGCCGCCCTGTCCGGCGTCGAGGTCGAGCTCTTCCTTTCCGAGCAATTCGACCAATTCCTGGTCGGGCACGCACAGCGTTCGTATTACGGGATGCTCCTCGCGGCGGGCGTGCGCATCCACCTGTACCGCAAGCCCACGATGCTGCACTCCAAGTACGTGGTCGTCGACGGCAGCCTGTGCGCCATCGGATCGTCGAACATGGATGTGCGTTCCTTCGGTCTCAACTACGAGATCACGCTCGTCGCCGACGACGCGCGCCTGGTCGAGCTGCTGCACGGTAACGACGAGCGCAACCGTGCGCGTTCGCGCGAGCTGACCTACGAGGAGTGGCGGGACCAGCCGTGGCACGTGCACTACGTCGACAACGTGTGCCGACTGTGGAGCTCGCTCCTGTGAGCGCGTCGGGGGACGAGGCCATGGCAGGGCGCGCGCACACCACTCCTGCGTGGCAGCAATACGGGGATCACGAGACGATGCCGAACGCAGTGTCCGCTTCGCTCGAGGTGAACCCGTTCGTCGGTGAGGGAGGCGCCTACGACGCTGTGCGCCCCGCCTACCCGGACGAGGCCGTGGCCGCGCTCTTAGGCGCCGCGCCCGCACTGGGTGGGGTGGTGAGTGGCCAGGCAGATGATGCGCCCGCGCGGGGTGAGGGAGTCGGCGGCATGCCGTTAGCTGGTCGCCTGCGGGTCGCAGACATCGGGGCGGGCACGGGCAAGATGAGCGAACTCCTGGCGCGTGCGGGGGCCGTCGTGGACGCGGTCGAGCCCTCGGAGGCGATGCGCGCCCAGGCCTCGTCAATGCCGGGTGTGACGTGGCACGAGGGTGTTGCGGAAGCGACCGGATTGCCGGACGCATCGTTCGACATCGTCGTGTTTGCCCAGTCGTGGCATTGGGTGGACAGCGAGCGCGCGGGTATTGAAGCGGCAAGAATTCTGGCGCCCGGGGGTGTGCTGGGCATCGTCTGGAACCAGATGGACGTGAGTGTTCCCTGGGTTCATCGCCTGACGCGCATCATGCGCTCTGGGGACGTGCACCGGGCCGATCGCCCGCCGATGCCGGGCGGCGGATTCGCGCCCATGCGCCTCACCCAGGTCGTGTGGGAGGATGTCATGACGCCGGAGCAGATCCTGACGCTGGGGACGACGCGCTCCTCGTATATTCGTTCCTCCGAGGCTGGGCGGGATCGGATGCAAGCGAACCTGCGCTGGTACCTCTATCGGCATTTGGGGTACGCGCCTGGGCAGGGGGTCACGATCCCATACACGACGCTGGTGTGGGTTGGGGAGCGCGAGGGCGAGTGAGGGTCGCGGTTCGCTACCCGAAGGTGATCTCGCGCTGTGTCTTGTTGTCGAACCAACGGCGACGACCGTCGGGTTCGACGACGAGCTGAATGTCGGAGCCGACCGGGAGGTTGTAGATGCCGATGCAGGCGGGTTCGAGCTCGCACAGCTCGTTGAAGTCGACCACGGTCATGTTCGCGGGATTCGACAGGTATTCATCAGTGTCGCGGTCGGATAGGACGCGCCAGCCGGTATCTGGCGGGGCGATGGGCGTCTCGCGGGTCAGCCACTTGATGTTGCCTGTCCGCTCGACAACTTTGCGCGAGACGATGGCCGCGCCAGCGTGGTCAATGAATGTAGTCATGCGTGTTCCTCTGTGCTTTTCGTGCTCTTGGCGCCGAGGGAATCGGCGATGTGGTCGGCCACAGCCCGGCGTCACTGGATGGGAATCAAAAATCGATCCGAGGCCCCCTTGGGCAAAGCGAGGCGGTGGGCGCGGGCGGCGCGCAGTGCGGGTTCAAGGACGATGAGGATCGGATCCCACGAATCGAGGCTACGTGCGGGCCTAAGGGCGTCACCGCCCGAGGCGAGCTGCATTTCTTCAAAGACCTGGATTGTAATGCCCGAAAACTCTTGGCATGTGTGCTGTAAGAAGTACGTGCCCGGCAGGTAGGTAACTTCTTGGAGATTACAGCCAGGCGCGCCCGCCATGACGGGTGACAGGTCGCGCCCGTTCGCGCCCACAAAGACGGCGACCTGTGGCCTTGCCAGGTTGTTCGTTGCAATGGCGATGCTGTGCGAGGTGGCCGTCAGTGTTGGGGAAACTATCGCCCGAGGCTTGGTGACGGACGTATCGATGTGGCCGCGGAAAGTCACCGAGGGAGCGGGTGGCAAAGAATTGAGAAGTGCCAGTAGATTCTTAGCGCTGTCGTTGATCATCGGTTGTCCTGCCGGCGATGAGAGTGTTCGATCATGCGGGGTGAAGGAGCGTAGGGGCTGGTCCAGTCGCGCACAAGGTGTGCATAGTGGGTGAGGCACTCGTATGCGAGGCGCTCGTCAATAGACTTGGTGGCTGCGCGGTAGGAGTCCGGGTCAGATGCGGCGGGTGTTAGGAACTGCTGCCACAGGAGTCGGTCTTGCCACCACGTGGGAACACTGGTTACCTCGATGCGTTCGTCCGAGGGCAGACTGATGAGTGGGGCGGTTCCATAGAGTTGAGAATCGTCTGGGTAACGGTCGGGATAAATCGTACGAAACGAGGCCTTGGATACCTCGGGAGGCATCGTGATCTCGCTCATCGGGAGGACAAACTGAGAGGTGTGTCGCCAGACGAGTACGTCCACCCAGATTGATGTGACTCGTGTGTTGCATGCCCGTGGGTTCGTGTGCCAGCCGTATCCATCAGCACGGACGATGAACCATGGTTCGCAGGGCGGTATATCGACGAGGAGGGCAAAAGTGTTTGTGCCCTTAATTGGATGATGCGAGCGAATTGAGCCGTGATACGTGCGGTTATTGCAGGTGAGGATGCCGTTCGTGTCAGTACCAATAGGCATGACCCACCCCTTTGGGCTGGGCTTGCCGAAGGGCTGGAAGGGGACCGGGGGCAGCGTCGTAGACAAGCCGCATAACGAACGGAGTGTGGCTGTGAAACGTCGAATGATGTCACGTTGGTGTTGGAAGAGGCGACTCCAGTCAAGCTCGCCGTCCTCTGGGCGCTTGGGAAGGCGCCATATGCTGGGGCTGTCCCACCAGTGATGGTCTGGTATCCACAGCTGAACGCCGTCAACGTTTCCGTTATAAGCGATGGGCATAGTGAGACGTCCTGTTACTGCTCCGCCATTCTAATGAAGTAATAGCCGGTGTATGGATCGATTCGATAGTCCAGAATATCGAACTTTGTTCCGCTCTTAAAGAGCACTTCCGCTTCATGTTGGATTTGAGACATGCGCTGGATGGAAGACCCCGAATGGCCATCGATCTCAAAGAGGACTTTGGTGCTGCCGGGATCGGGGTAACCGCTTTGCATGAAGCGTCGCGCTACTCCACCGTCAGTACTGCTCGACAAGAAAGCCGGATCGCTGTACACCCCTGATCTGAGTGCTTGCTCAAGTGTTTCCGTGGGGACTTGTGTTCCGCGGTAAACCGTTCCCTCGTGTGAGGGTAACTTGTCGAGCAGGCTATTGAGGTTGTCGACAGTTTTGGGGATTTGGGGAGAGACGGGGTGCGACGAATCACGGAGCCAACCGTTGATGTTGCGGTAGTTGGAAGTGGAGTAATCGTAGGCTGCTAACACTTCGTCTCTCGATAACGCTGGGTGGGCGGCGGCGACCTCATCAGCCCACTTATTCAGTGCCTCAGAGTTAACTCCGGGGTTCGTTGGTGCCTGGGGCAGAGCATCAAGATCAGCGGCGGTGACAGTTGGGTGTGATGAGGAACGACGAGGCGCGCTATCAGCAGGAAGGTCGCCGTGAGAAGTGGACGCGTCCCCGTGAGTGAGCTTGTGAAGCCACTCTTTCAAGGTCTTGAGTAGCTCGTCGCCCTTTGTCAGCTTGGTTCCAAGGTCCGACAGGGATTCCTTCAGGGCCGTTATGCGCTTGGAGACGCTGCCCATCAGGGACGCGACCTTGGTGGAGATCTGTTCCATCACAAGGGGGAACGCGGTCCCAAAGGAAGCGACCAACTCCGCCGCGTAGGACAGGATCGAACCAACGACCTGACTAATCGCGTCACGGACGAAGTCGTGGACGAATTGAATGATGACCGCGCACACGTCGTAGGCGGTCCCGACCGCTCCCGAGAGCGCCCCCGTCATAGCTATGCCCTTCGTGGTGGCACCCGACGCGGCGAAGTACGCGGTCGCGGTGCTTCCCGTGAAGGACCCTTCGGGGAAGGACGAACGAACATCCTTCTCGATGTTATCCGCCGCGGCCTTCAGGGTCGCGGATACGTTCTTCCATGTCTGCCCGTTCGCGCGCAGCTGATCCGCGTCACCGGCGAGCTGGAGCAGCCAATCCTTGAAGGGCTGGATATGGTCGAAGACCCACCCGATGCCCCAGGCCATCAGTGTGCCCAGAGGATCGGATACGTAGGCGATCGTGTCGACGCCCAGCGCGACGCCAGCCAGCGCGCCGCTGACCCACGACTTGTTGTCGATCGCCTCGCTGAGCTGTTGGATGTCGTCGAAGACGCCGGCCCCCGACAGGGTCGACGTGGTGTCCTGACGCTGTGCGACCAGGGGATTGGTGCCGTCAGTTGCCACGGTACCCTCCGTCCAGACCCGAGCCGGCCTGGCTCAGGGACGCCGACGAGGAGGCCTCGCGCGCCTCGAAGCTGCGCGCGCTCGCGATCAGGGACTGCGAGAGCTTGTCCAGGGCGAGGCCTGCTCCGCTGATCGCGAGGTGCTCACCGGCCTCGACGAGCTGGAAAAGGGGGGCAATAATGGGGCCGACCATCATTCCAAAAGCGCCTGTGGAGGCGGCGGCCGCCCGCAATGCGTCGGACGCCTGCTCAAGGTCGCCCTGGTACGAGGAGAGCCGCATCGCGTGCGCCCTGATGGCTGACGGATCGGCTGACAGGTTCTCCGACATGGTCAGTGCCCTCTCAGGGCGGTCCAAGGATCCGATGTGTCGGCGTTCGAATCCTGCGGGTCAGGCACGCCGTACAGGGAACGCATGCGTTCGATGCCCGCGTAGTTTTCACCAAAAGCTTCCTGCGAGGCGCTGATGACCTGTTCGCCGGCGTCGCGGCGCGCGGCGGCATACGCTGACATGATCGCCTCGCATACCTCGTTGGACACGCTTTCGATGCCAATTCCGAGGAGCGTCCCACCGGAGTCTACGACCACCTCGACGCGCTCGTCTGGTGACGTGCCCACACCCTGGATCGCTTCAATTCGTTGGCGCATCACGCGGGCGCGCTCTGCTTGCTCTTGAACCTGGCGCTCCTGACGACGGATCGCGTCGGGATCGTCCTCAAACAGAGACATCGTCACCTCCCAGTAATAAACGCTTTCCAGTGTATGTGAATCCTTAACCTGGTGGCAAGAATGCGGCAGGGTTGGTCACCTCTGCGCAGCATTTCTCCTGCTCAGCATCGCTCGCATCTCCCGCGGCATCACACACTGGAGCGTCCGATCGGTAACTTTCCGCGTTGGGACACGCGTTCGCTAATGGGAACCCGGGGCTGGTACCTCTCCTGAACACACCGTCAGTGCCTGGCACAATGGGCGTCATGGGTTTGTCGTTTCTGGGAGTGATCGCGGCGTTCGCCATGTACGCGGTGAGTGTGTCACCCTCACTCATGGCACGCTCATGGGCGTGGCACGCGGTTGCCTCGGGTATCCTCGTCGCCGGTGGCTATGTCGCAGGCGTCGTCGTACAGAACCTGGGGACACTGATCATCCGCGCCACCGGCCTGACAATCCGCGCATCCGAACCGGTCGAAATTGGGTTCCGCGCGACCGCAGCGGCTCTCTTTGCCATCTGGTGGATGTACGCAGTTATCCAGTCGTATCGGCGGGCCCGCATCGCATCGACGCTCGTGAAGATGCCGGGCGAAACCTTCGGCGACTACCTTCTAGGAACTGCAGGTACGGTCGTCGTCGCATGGACGCTCCTCGCTATCGTCGAGGGGTTCAGCCGTGTGGGTCGCGCCCTCATCGTGTACCTGGCTAAGTACATGCCACTCCCTGCCGCAGTGATTGCTGGCATCGCCATCCTGTTTGTCATCATGTTTTTCCTGACGTCGAAAGTCATCCTGCGTGGCGGCATCGGTTTCTTCCGACACAAGGCCGAACAGATGAACATGCGTACCGCGCGTGGCATCTACAAGCCATTCGTTCCTGAACGCTCTGCGTCCCCGGCGTCCCCCATTACCTGGGAATCCGTGGGCGGGCAGGGGCGCGTTTTCCTTGGGCGCGGTCCCTCCCGCCTCGACATCGCGCAGGTGAGCGGAGGCGAGGCCATGGAACCTATCCGCGTCTACGCCGGTTTGCCCACGGGTGGGAACGGCATCGAACAGGCTGTCTCCGCTGTCGTCGCTGAGCTGCGCCGCACGGGAGCATTCACGCGCGCGGTTATCCTCATCGCTGCTTCTACTGGTTCGGGTTGGGTCGATGAGTGGCAGGTCCAACCCCTCGAGTTCCTCACGCGCGGCAACTGCGCCACGGCCTCGTTGCAATACTCGTACGTGCCTTCTGCCCTGAACTGGCTTACCGGCCTCGAACCTGCTAAGGAGGCTTCCGCCGCACTGTTCCGGGCGGTTCGCGCCGAGCTGGATCTCATGGACGAGGCCGACCGTCCTGCGCTGTTTGTGTGCGGTGAGTCCCTCGGCGCTTTCGCGTCGCAGTCTGTGTTTGCGTCCGTTGAGGACGCGCTCACCCGCGTTGATGGTGCCCTGTGGGTGGGTACCCCCGCCTTCACGCCGATGCACAAGGAACTCACGAATGCTCGTCACAAGGGCAGCCCCGAGGTTGCCCCCGTCGTTCATAACGCTCGCCGAGTGCGCTTCGTTAACGAGCCTTCCGATCTGCGTACCGATCTGTATGGGCGCGAGCTTGGGTTGTGGGGGTTCCCGCGCATCGTCTATGCCCAGCATCCCTCGGACCCTGTCGTGTGGTGGAACAACAAGCTCATCTGGACGCAGCCTGACTGGCTGCGCGAACGCGCGGGGCGTGACGTCTCCCGTTCCGTTGAATTCACGCGCTTCGTCACCTACATTCAGGTGCTTGCTGACCTGCCCGTCGCCGGTACTGCCCCCGGCGGACATGGGCACACTTACCACGAGGAACTCATCCCTCTGTGGCGGGCAATTCTCGGTTTTGATCGTCTTCCTGGCGAAGAAGGGGCGCATCCTCGGCTGGACGCGCTCGATGGGTCCTGGGTTGATGACTCGATGGTTGAACGGATCGGCGTTGTCGTGCGTGCGAACCTGGAGCTGTCGGACCGGCAGTAGCTGCGCGCTGCGTGTGTCTTCGTCGCGGTGGGGTGCGCGGGTCGAGACTCATAGGCGTCGTACGGGTGTGGCCGTGGATTCAGGTGGTGTCAGTACGTGTCGATGCGTGAGCATACTGACCAGATAGTCCGGCGAGTGTAGTGGCGGAATAATCGCGCTTTGCATGTATCGCGTGCTGAGAAAATGTGTGTGTAAAAACGAACATATGTGCAGTGGTAAGGAATATGGCTGCATGTGGTAGAGAAAAGCGCAATAGTGCGCGCATTAACTCCGCAAATATACTTGTAATTATACGATGGTAAGTGAGTAATGCGTTGCTAGGTATTCATTTGCGCAGTACCGTTCGCATTACGAACCCCAAGCCTAACCAGCTGGAATAGTTCGTTGGATCAACATTGGAGTGAGTATGACCCAGTTAATTCACAGGGCGTTCCTAGCGACCCTGGCGACCGGCGCGGTAGTGGCGTCCGGTGCTTTCGGCGTACCCGCGCACGCGGCGCCCGCCCCCGACATGTATGGCCCCACCGTTTCTCAGGTCAAGACCATCAGTGAGGGTCTCGGCGGCTCCGTGACATTCAAGGTCGATGACAACCCTGGCCTGTCCAGCATCGATCTGCGCGATCCGTCGACCGACGCGATCTTTTATCATCGAGTTGTCGACTTCCCCGGCAACGTCACTGACGATGGCGTCCATCACTACAGCTTTGAAATCAAGTTCTCCGACATTCAGGCGGCCTGGACCAAGGCAGGCCACACGGAGGCCCTACCTGCGACCGTTAAGCTCGTCGCGTGGGGGAGCGACGGGAAGCCTTCGAAGCGCGCTGACATCGCGATTGAACCCATCGCGATGACCTCCCTCGACTTTGGTATCGAGTCCGGTCAGCTCAACATGACTGTCGGTCAGCAGACGAACATTGGCGTCACCCACGAGCCTGACAACGCAAACAAGACGGTGATCAACTGGACCGCCGATGATATTGACATCCTGACTGTCGATGATGCATCAGGCCTCGTGACGGCGGAGAAGGAAGGCTGCACGGACGTTCGTGCTGTCGCCGACTACTTGGATCCGATGGTTTTTGATCCGGTGATGGCGAGCGTCCAGGTGTGCGCCACCGAGCTGGGCGAGGACGAGATTGCTCTCAATCGCCTTCGTGTGGATCTTGACGAGGGCGAGTCTGTCACCCTGACGCCGATGCTGCCCAAGAAGTTCAAGGACGCCACCCTGTCCTGGGGCCTGGAGTACGGTGGCGCTGTCATTTTGAACGTGGCAGAGGACGGCAAGAGTGCCACGATCACCGGCGGTAACGCTATCGACTGGGATCAGGTGAACCTGACCGCCACCCTACCCGACGGAACCGAGGCAACGGCGACGACGATCGCCGTTGTGAAGTCTGTGAAGCAGGACGCGAAGGCGCCTGCGCCATGGGTTGAGCCTCAGCCGGATCCGCAGCCTCAGCCGGACCCGCAGCCTCAGCCGGATCCCCAGCCTCAGCCGGATCCCCAGCCTCAGCCGGATCCCCAGCCTCAGCCGGACCCGCAGCCTCAGCCGGACCCGCAGCCTCAGCCGGACCCGCAGCCTCAGCCGGACCCGCAGCCTCAGCCCACGCCCGAGGGCACCTGGATGCAGAACTCGACTGGCTGGTGGTACGTGAACGCTGACGGTTCCTACCCGAAGGACACCGTGGCCACGATCGGCGGACGTGTTTTCCGCTTCGATGTCAACGGCTACATGCGCACCGGTTGGATCAATGAAGCTGGCGCCTGGTACTACCACGACGCGAACGGCGTAATGGCGACGGGTTGGCTCAAGCTTGGTAACACCTGGTACTACCTGGACGCCAACGGCGCGATGGTCACGGGTTGGCTCAACCTGGGTGGCACCTGGTACTACCTGGACGCCAACGGCGCGATGGCGACGGGTTGGCTCAACCTGGGCGGCACCTGGTACTACCTGGACGCCAACGGCGCGATGGCGACGGGTTGGCTCAACCTGGGTGGCACCTGGTACTACCTGAACGGTTCGGGCGCGATGGTGACGGGTTGGCTTGACCTCGATGGTCGGTGGTTCTACCTGAACTCCTCGGGTGCGATGGCGACGGGTTGGATCAACCTGGGCGGCACCTGGTATTACCTGGACGCCAACGGCGTGTGGGTCAAGTAACCACTGTCAACACACGGTGAACGGGCGGGGCTCGGAAATGCAGCATGAGCGTGTTTCCGGGTCCCGCCCATTGACACGTTAGATTGTCTTAATAGTTTCGTTAGCGCTCTGGTGATTGTCAGTTGCCTCTTTTCCGGTAGCGTTGTCCCTGGCGGCTGCAACGTGGGAGCAACCACACTGTCGGCAGCTGTCTGTGACACTCATTGGAGAAGGCTTATGTCAATGAAGAAACCAGCTGTCCTCCTGGCGCTCGTCGGTGCCTGCGCACTCGCAGTCACGGGCCCGGCGACCCTCGCGGCGCCACCAACTCCTGCGCAACCCGACCAGGGAACCTCGGCCTCGTCCCTGCCTGTCGGTGATCTTGACACTGCACTGACCTCAAAGAATGGCGAGACTGCTACGCCCGATGCTGACGTGACGGTGAGCGGCCAGGATCCGGCGCGCCTGGTCGGCATTATCGTCCAGCTGCAGGACGGGGCCGATCGGGCGAGCGCCCTCGCCTCGATCAACGAGGCCGTGGCCGGGACGTTGCCCGGAGCCACCGCGAGTGTGGAGCGCGAGTACAACAAGGCTCTTGACGGCTTCGCCCTGAAGGCACCCGCCGGCGCCCTGGACGCGATCCGCCGCGCGAACGGCGTTCAGGCGGCGTTCCTGGAGCGTGAAGGGCACGTGAACGACGCTGCCGCCGTCGATGCCGAGGGCGGCACGCAGGCTGCGCGAACGGAGGGGCAAGATCCCGCAAACTTGAGCGCCCAGCTCATGATGCGAACCGATCAGGTGACCCAGAAGGGTGAAGGCACAGTCATTGCTGTCATCGACACGGGTGTCGACATGACGCACCAGGCTTTCAGCCCTGCTCTATCGGGTACTCCCGGCCTGTCCGAGGACGATGTTGAGGCCCTGACCCCCCAGCTGGGCATGGGCAAGACCGGTATCTACTACAACGAGAAGTTCCCCTTCGCCTACGACTACGCGGATGACGACGCGGATGCCGCCCCGCGCGAGGGCGGCTCCGGATTCCATGGGACGCACGTCGCTGGCATCGCCGCCGGCAACGCCGACAAGATCGTTGGCACCGCCCCGGACGCGCAGATCATCGTCGGCAAGGTGACGCGCAGCGAGGACGACGCCCTGTTGGACTCGTCCCTCCTGGCAGCCCTCGACGACATGGTTGTCCTGCGCCCCGACGTCATCAACCTGTCGCTGGGGTGGACGGCCGGCATGGACAACGAGGCCGACTCGGTCTACGACACCGTGTACAAGAAGCTCCAGGAGGAGGGGATCACCGTCAACGCGGCCGCAGGCAATGCCTTCTCGACCGGATACGGCAACAACTCCGGCAAGGGCCTGCCCTACGCCTCCGACCCCGACACCTCCGTGATGGACGAGCCCGCCACCTACCCCTCGGTCGTGGCCGTCGGCTCCGTCGAGAACGCGCTCATCCGTAACGCCTTCACGGCCGCCGGCATGGATATTGGCTACCAGCGTGCGCGCGGCATGAACGGCGAGAAGGTCGCCTACTTCTCCGACCTGCCCGCCGGCACCTACGAGTACGTGGACGCCGGCTTCGCCTCCGAGGAGGATGTTGCCGCCCTGAAGGAGAAGTTCCCGAACGGGCTGTCCGGTAAGATCGCGCTCGTCTCGCGCGGCAAGATGACCTACCAGAAGAAGGTCGAGAACCTCTACGACCTGCACCCGGCGGGCGTCCTCGTCTACAACAACGTCTCGGTCGGTTCGCTCATCATCATGAACCTGACGACCCAGGATGTGCCCGCCGCGTTCATCTCCCAGGCCGACGGGCAGGCCATGCTGGCGGCCGCCGACCACCACCTGACCATCGCCGAGGGCCAGGTCCTGCCCCAGTCCACCACCTACGAGGCCTCGGAGTTCTCCTCGTGGGGTGTGTCCCCCGACCTGCACCTCAAGCCGGAGATCGCGGCGCCCGGCGGCAACGTTTTCTCCGCTATACCGAACGGTGCGTACGAGCAGACGTCGGGCACCTCGATGGCGACCCCGCAGATGGCGGGCATCAGCGCGATCGTCTTGCAGCGCGTCCAGTCCGACCCGCTGTTCGCCTCGATGAGCGCGCGTCAGCAGGTTGATGTGGTTCAGAACCTCATCATGGGAACCGCGCGTCCCCTGACCGACGCCGCCCAGACCTCGGGGGCCCTGTACTCCCCGCGTAAGCAGGGCGCGGGCCTCGTGGATGCCCTGGCCGCTACGACCTCGTCCGTGTACCCGACCGTCGTGGGCGCCGCCGAGCCCTCCCGCCCCAAGGCCGACCTGGGGGATGGCACGACGGGCTGGCACTTCGACGTCACCCTCCACAACCTCGGCGCGGCGCCCGCGACCTACGAGCTGAGCTCCCAGGCCCTGTCCGAGATCGTGGACGGCGGCTTCTTCACGGAACACTCCTCGGATTGGCGAGGCCGTGGCGTGGAGATGACGTACTCCGGCGCGGCATCGGCCTCGGGTGAGGGCGCGACCGTCACGGTGCCGGCCTCGGGCGAGGCCACCGTCGGCGTTGATATTGCGCCCGGTTCCGAGTTCGCCTCTTACGTGGCGGACAATGCGCCCAACGGCACGTTCTTGGACGGCTTCGTGCGCTTCGCCTCGAAGACCGATGGTCAGCCCGACCTGGCCGTGCCCTACCTGGGCTTCTACGGCGACTGGGGGAAGGCTCCCATCTTCGACGCGCTCGCATCGACGGGTGGGGCGCACACTTTCGCTTCAGGCATCGTGAATGGGGTGACCGGGGATTCCCTCGGGTACAACCCCCTCATCAAGGTGGCCGACCGCACCGGAGAGCCCAAGGCGGACCGTTACGTGATCTCGCGGTCCGAGGCCTCGGGCGCCCCCACGGTCCTCGAACCCCGCACCGGCACCCTGCGCAGCGTCCACACGCTCACCAGCACCTACACGAACGAGGCCGGGGAGACGGTCTTCTCGGCGACCAACCACCGGAACTGGAAGTCCATCTACCTGACCAGCACCGAGGAGAACACGTGGGTCGAGGCCTACCACGACTCCACGGCCTTCGACGCGAACGCGTAGAAGTTCGCGCGCATGCCCGACGGCGCGTACAAGCTGACGCTCTCTGCCCACAACGATGGGCCGTCTCAGCGTGAGCAGTCTATTTCTTACGATTTCCGTCTCGACACCACGGCGCCTGTCATTTCTAACCTGGCTTACGAGGGGGAGGGGGATGACATGGTTGTTTCCTTTGATGTTGCGGATGCTTCGCCTCTGGCTGGCGTGGATTTGCATGACCCGGCTGATGGGTTGTGGTTCTACCGCCACGTCTTCACCGAGGATGAGGGCAGCGTCGGCGCCGATGGTACCTACAGCTACCACGTGGAGATTCCGATGAGCGTGATCGAGCAGGCGTGGAGTGATCAGGGTGGCACCGGTGACGTGATCGCCAACCCGTATGTGCTCGCGTGGGACTACGGCCTCAACCCCTCCGAGGTCTTCCCGATCAACCTGCCTACCGGTAATCCGGGCGTGAGCTTGCCGTGCACGGATCCTGCGGGCGGTCATTGGGCCAAGGATGCCGTGGGCTGGTGGTACGTGTGCGCGAACGGGACTGACTATCTGACGGGCGGCTGGTTTACCATCAATGGGCGCGACTACCAGTTCGGTCCGTCCGGTTACATGATGACCGGGTTCCTCAAGCGCGCCAGCGGGGAGTGGGTGTACGCCGATTCCGAGGGTGCTCTTGTGGGTGGCTGGGTGCGCGACGGTGCCTACGGTGGGCCGTACTGGTACTACATGGATCCCGCTACGAAGGTGATGGCTACGGGCTGGCTGTTTGATCGCGGCTCCTGGTATTACCTGGGTGCCTCCGGTGATATGCACACCGGGTGGGTCAAGGTTGATGGGCTGTGGTATTACCTGAACTCTTCGGGTGTGATGCGCACCGGCTGGCTCCAGCTTGGTGGTTTGTGGTACTACCTGTCTCCTTCCGGCGCGATGGTGACCGGTACGCAGGTCATTGACGGTCGGACGTATTCCTTTGACACGTCCGGAGTATTGCGGCCCTAACGCTGGCTGCTTCTGATTCACCAGGCCGGGGCCCGGGAACGCTCACCACGAGCAACCCGGCCCCGGCCTCACCCATGCTCCATCCCACAAAATGGCAGTGACTGCGCACACACCCGCGGGTACTGTACCGTGGAGTTACCGATAGGTCGAAGACCGCTTGGTGCTAGCCAGTCGTCTGTCACAACATTGGAGTTACGTACATGACATCAAAGAAACCAGTGGCGCTCCTCGCGCTCGTCGGCGCGTGTGCGCTCGCGATGGCGACGCCTGCGTCCCTCGCGTCGCCGCTGACGCCTGCCCCTCAGGCCGACCCTAGCCTGGCCGGCCCGCAGCCTGCAACGAGCGATAACGCCCCCGCCCTGCCCGTGGGCGATCTCGCTACGGCCCTGACCTCGAAGAACGGCGAGACGCTGGTCGCCCCCTCCTCCCAGGACCCGGTCGGAGAGGATCCGGCGCGCGTCGTTAGCATCATCGTCCAGCTCGATGATGGGGTCGACCCCGCGGGTGCACTCGCCTCGATCAACCAGGTCGTGGCCCAGTCTTTCCCGGGCTCTACCGCTCAGGTGACGCGCGAATACTCGAACACCTTGACGGGATTCGCCCTGGACGCTCCCGCTGGATCGCTGGACGCAATCCGGGCCGTGAGCGGCGTCAAGGGAGCATTCCTTGACCGCGAAATGCAGGTCACCGACGACATGTCGGTTGATGCTGAAGGCGGATTCGAGGCCTCCCGCCTGCCCGACCAGAACCCCGACAACCTCAGTGCTCAGGTCATAATGCACGCCGACCAGGTGTCCCAAAAGGGGCAAGGTAAGGTCGTCGCCATTATCGATACGGGAGTCGACATGAGCCACCCGGCTTTCGCCGGCGCCCTGACGGGTGCTCCCGCACTGAGTGCTGACGGTGTCGCCGCCCTGACTCCCACGCTCGGAGGGGGTAAGACCGGCGTGTATGTGAGCGAGAAATTCCCCTTCGCCTACGATTACGCGGACGATGACAACGACGCGTCACCGTCGGACCCACACGGCACGCATGTGGCGGGTATTGCCGCGGCCAACGCCGACGAGATTATGGGTGTTGCCCCTGACGCCCAAATCATCGTCGCCAAGGTTGAGCGTGATGGCGGTGGTATCCCGGACTCCGCGATTATCGCCGCTCTTGACGACATGGCGGTCCTGCATCCCGATGTCGTGAACCTGTCGCTTGGCCAGACCGCCGGCATGGATAACGCAGCCGACTCGCTGTACGCAGGCGTCTTCGAAAACCTGCAGGACAAGGGCATCATTGTCGACGCAGCAGCCGGCAACGAGTTCTCTGCCGGCTACGGCAACACCTCCGGCAAGAACCTGGCATACGCGTCCGACCCCGACTCCTCGACCCTGGACGAGCCCGCTTCGTACAGCCCCGTCGTCGCCGTGGCCTCCCTGAACAACATGCTGCAAGCCAACGGGTTTAAGGCTGCGGGCAAGGACATCGCCTACCAGCGTGCGCGCGCGGAGAGTGGCGGCACAATCGCCTCCATCTCCGAACTGGCGCCCGGTGACTACGAGTATGTTGACGGAGGAATCGCCTCCCAGGACGACGCGACGGCCCTCAGGGAAAAGTATCCGGACGGCCTGGCCGGTAAGTTCGTGCTGGTCTCTCGCGGCAAGCTCACCTTCGACGACAAGGTGTCAAACCTCGCTGACCTGAACCCAGCCGGCGTCCTCGTCTACAACAACGTCCCCGGCGACGCGCTCATGGTCATGAGCCTGACGACCCTGGGCGTGCCCGCCGGTTTCATCTCGCAGGCGGACGGGCAAGCCATGCTGGCCGCTGACGACCATCACCTGACGCTCGTTGACGGCATGACGATGGCTCCGAGCAACAAGTACGCGATGTCGGACTTCTCCTCGTGGGGGGTCACCCCCGACCTGCGTCTCAAGCCGGAGGTCACCGCCCCCGGCGGTAACATCTACTCCTCAGTGCCTGACGGTGCCTACGGATTCATGTCCGGCACGTCCATGGCGACGCCCCAGCTCGTTGGCGCGAGCGCCGTCGTCCTGCAGCGTGTCCAATCCGACCCGATGTTCGCGTCAATGAGTGCCCGACAGCGCTCTGACGTGGTCCAAAACCTCCTCATGGGCACCGCGACCCCCGTTGTCGATCCCCTCCAGGACACCGGCGTCTACTACTCCCCGCGTAAGCAGGGTTCCGGCCTGGTCAATGTTCTGGCGGCCACGACCTCGTCCGTGTACCCGAGCGTCGCGGGCGCGCCTGAACCTTCCCGGCCCAAGGCGGACCTGGGTGACGGAACGAACGGCTGGCACTTCGACGTCACTTTGAACAATCTCTCTGACGTGCCTGCAACCTACGAAATGAACTCACAGGCGCTTTCTGACATCGTGACGGACGGTTTCTTCACGGAGCGTTCCTCTGATTGGCGAGGCCGTGGCGTGGAAATCTCCTACTCGGGCGCGGCTTCCGCGTCCGGCGAGGGCGCGACCGTAACAGTCCCCGGAGGCGGTGAGGCCACTGTCGGTATCGACGTCACGCCCGGCAGCGAATTCGCGCGCTACGTCAGCGACAATGCTCCCTCGGGCACCTTCCTCGAGGGCTTCGTACGCTTCGCTTCGAAGACCGATGGTCAGCCCGACCTGACCGTTCCCTACATGGGCTTCTATGGTGACTGGGGCAAGCCGGCGATCTTCGATCAGCTGGCCTCTGAGGGTGATGGACACGTCCTCGCCTCGGGCATTTACAACGGTAGGAACGGGGACCTGCTTGGGTTCAACCCCCTGCGCAAGGTGTCGGAGCGTACTGTTCGTCCCCAGTCCGACAAGTACGTCATTTCACGCTCGACGGCCCCTGGTGCTCCCACGGCTATC
Organism: Actinomyces bouchesdurhonensis; assembly: GCF_963540955.1. Taxonomy (NCBI): domain Bacteria; kingdom Bacillati; phylum Actinomycetota; class Actinomycetes; order Actinomycetales; family Actinomycetaceae; genus Actinomyces; species Actinomyces bouchesdurhonensis. Next base: position 63,999 of record NZ_CAUTSL010000001.1, on the reverse strand, counting down.
GATCCGCGTACGGGCACTCTGCGGTCCGTGCACACGATGACCACCACCTACACGAACGAAGCCGGTGAGGTCGTCGCGTCCTTCGAGTCGCACTTGAACTGGAAGTCAGCCATGGGATCCAATGGGGTCATGAACCCGGTGGAGCAGGACCACAAGTCCAGAGGCCTGGACTTGAACTCTGATGAGTTCAAGAACCTGCCTGACGGTGCGTACAAGCTAACGATTTCAGCACGCAACGACGGTCCTTCGCCGACCGAGCAGTCCATCTCCTACGACTTCCGCGTCGATACGACGCCTCCGGTCATCGAGCGGGCAAGCGTGGACCTCGATGATATGGCTGGCCCCGTTCTCGATCTGGAAATCAGTGACGAGTCACCCATCGCCGGCTTTACCCTGCACGACCCCGGCAGTGGCCTGTGGTTCTACCGCAGTGTTAGTGAGGATGACGCCCACCAGTGGTACAGCGAAGGTAGGTACCGCGAGAGCCTAAGTATCGGTCTGGGTGAGTTTGAGCTCGGTTGGGCCGATCAGGGCGGCGAGGGCGACATTATTGCGCACCCCTACCTGCTCGCCTGGGACTACGGTCTCAACCACTCGGAGGCCACCACGATCGACTTGCCCTCCAATAATGAGGGGGTGACGGCTCCGTGCACTAACCCCGCGGGCGGACACTGGGTTCAGGACGCCACCGGATGGTGGTACGCCTGCGCGAGCGGAACGGATTACCTGAAGGGCGGTTGGTTCACGATCAACGGCTCCGACTACCTCTTCGGTCCCAACGGCTACATGGCCACGGGCTTCCTGCGGCGGCCGAGCGGTGAGTGGGTCTACGCGAACTCCGAGGGTGCTCTCGTGGGCGGCTGGGTGCGTGATGGCGCTTATGGTGGCCCCTACTGGTACTACCTGGACCCGGTGACCAAGGTGATGCACACCGGCTGGTTGGTTGATCGTGGTTCCTGGTATTACCTGAATGCTGACGGCGCAATGGCGACGGGTTGGGTACAGGTTGATGGCTCGTGGTACTACCTGAACTCCTCGGGTGCGATGGCGACCGGGTGGCTGCGCTTGGGCGATACTTGGTACTACTTGGGGCCGGATGGTGCCATGTATACCGGCACCCATACGATCAACGGACGCACGTACGTCTTTGACACGTCGGGTGCGTGGGTCAGGTGACCTGATAGGTTCCGGGCCGAACGGAACGAATGGGGAGGCCCGGGAGTAGAGCGATGCTCGTGCTCCCGGGCCTCCCCATAGTTTGTCAGTAAAACAATTGCCAATTGTTTCCCAATGTGGGATAAAGTTTGTCACTCTTGTCACGTGCGGTATGTTGGGTGTGGCGACCGACACGACGAGGTCTCTCTCCCCTCAAGGGACGGTCGCCTGTCGACACATTGGAGCAACGCACATGACACTGAAAAAACCAACGGCGCTTCTCGCGCTCGTCGGTGCCTGCGCACTCGCAGTCACGGGCCCGGCGACCCTCGCGGCGCCACCAACTCCTGCGCAACCCGACCAGGGAACCTCGGCCTCGTCCCTGCCTGTCGGTGATCTTGACACTGCACTGACCTCAAAGAATGGCGAGACTGCTACGCCCGATGCTGACGTGACGGTGAGCGGCCAGGATCCGGCGCGCCTGGTCGGCATTATCGTCCAGCTGCAGGACGGGGCCGATCGGGCGAGCGCCCTCGCCTCGATCAACGAGGCCGTGGCCGGGACGTTGCCCGGAGCCACCGCGAGTGTGGAGCGCGAGTACAACAAGGCTCTTGACGGCTTCGCCCTGAAGGCACCCGCCGGCGCCCTGGACGCGATCCGCCGCGCAAGCGGCGTCCAATCCGCCTTCATTGAACGTGACACGCCAATCGCCGATGCCATTGGCATCGACGCTGAGGGCGCAACCCCGGCCCCGCGCGTGGCCGGTCAGAACCCTGACAACCTGAGCGCCCAGCTCATGATGCACGCCGACCAACTCACCCAGAAGGGTGAAGGTACAGTCGTCGCCGTCATCGACACGGGCGTGGAAATGACTCACCCTGCCTTCTCCGGCACCCTCACGGGAACGCCCGCGATGACCGCCGCCGATGTCGAGGCCCTGACCCCCCAGCTGGGCATGGGCAAGACCGGTATCTACTACAACGAGAAGTTCCCCTTCGCCTACGACTATGCGGACGATGACAATGACGCGATGCCGAGTCCAGGCGACTACGGCTCGCATGGCACGCACGTCGCTGGCATCGCTGCCGGTGATGCGGACCAGATCGTCGGCGTCGCACCAGAGGCGCAGATAATCGTCGCGAAGGTCTCGCGCGGCGTGGAGGGCGACATTCCCGACTCTGCGCTGCTGGCCGCGCTCGACGACATGGTCGTCCTGCAACCCGACGTCGTGAACCTGTCGCTCGGCCAGCTCGGCGGCATGGACAACGAGGCCGACTCGGTATACGCGACCGTATTCAAGAGCCTGCAGGACGCGGGAATCACCGTGAATGCTGCGGCCGGTAACCACTACTCGGCCGGATACGGGAACCTGTCTGGCAAGAACCTGCCCTACGCGTCCGACCCGGACTCCTCCACCCAGTGTGAACCCGCGACCTACTCCTCCGTGGTTTCCGTCGCCTCGATGGATAACCTGCTGTCCTACAACGCCTTTACGGCGGCCGGCAAAGACATCGCATACCAGCGTGCGCGCGGCTTCAACGGCGAAAAGGTCGCCGAACTCTCCGAGATGACTCCCGGCGACTACGAGTACGTGGACGGCGGCTTCGCCTCCGAGGAGGACGCTGCCGCCCTGAAGGCGAAGTACCCGGATGGCCTGGCCGGCAAGTTCGTCTTGGTCTCGCGCGGCCAGATGACCTTCCAGAAGAAGATCGAGAACCTGGCCCCGCTCAACCCCGCTGGCATCCTCGTCTACAACAACGTCGCCGGCGACTCGCTCATGATCATGAGCGTGACGACACTGGACGTGCCAGCCGCCTTCATCTCCAATGAGAGCGGCAAGGCCATGCTCGAGGCCGCTGACCACCACCTGACCCTCGTCGACGGCAAGACCGTGACGCCGAGCGCCACGTACTCGATGTCCGACTTCTCCTCGTGGGGCGTCACCCCCGACCTGCGCCTGAAGCCCGAGGTCACCGCTCCGGGCGGCAACATCTATTCCGCCATCCTGGACGGCAAGTACGACCACCTCTCCGGCACATCCATGGCGACCCCGCAGATGGCCGGCGTCAGCGCCGTCGTCTTGCAGCGCGTCCAGTCCGACCCGCTGTTCGCCTCGATGAGCGCGCGCCAGAAAGCCGACGTCGTCCAGAACCTCATCATGGGAACCGCGACTCCTGTCGTTGATCCTGCTCAGGACAGCGGCGCCTATTATTCCCCGCGTAAGCAGGGCGCGGGACTCGTGAACGCCCTAGCTGCTACGACCTCGTCCGTGTATCCGACCGTGGTGGGTGCGCCTGAGCCCTCCCGGCCCAAGGCCGACCTGGGGGATGGGACCAAGGGATGGCACTTCGACGTCACCCTCCACAACCTCTCCGGCGTGGAGGCGACTTACGAGCTGAGCTCTCAGGCCCTGTCCGAGATCGTGGACGGCGGCTTCTTCACCGGCAGCGCCACCGACTGGCGTGGTAAGGGGGTCACCGTCACCTATTCCGGTGCAGCCGCCGGGTCCGGCGAGGGTGCGAGTGTGACTGTTCCTGCTTCCGGCGAGGTCACCGTCGGCGTTGATATTGCGCCGGGCTCCGAGTTCGCCTCCTACGTGGCGGACAATGCGCCCAACGGCACGTTCTTGGACGGCTTTGTGCGCTTCGCCTCGAAGACCGATGGTGAGCCCGACCTGGCCGTGCCCTACCTGGGCTTCTATGGTGACTGGGGGAAGGCTCCCATCTTCGATGCGCTCGCCTCGACGGGTGGTGCGCACACTTTCGCTTCAGGCATCGTGAATGGGGTGACCGGGGATTCCCTCGGGTACAACCCCCTCATCAAGGTGGCCGACCGCACCGGAGAGCCCAAGGCGGACCGTTACGTGATCTCGCGGTCCGAGGCCTCGGGCGCCCCCACGGTCCTCGAACCCCGCACCGGCACCCTGCGCAGCGTCCACACGCTCACCAGCACCTACACGAACGAGGCCGGGGAGACGGTCTTCTCGGCGACCAACCACCGGAACTGGAAGTCCATCTACCTGACCAGCACCGAGGAGAACACGTGGGTCGAGGCCTACCACGACTCCACGGCCTTCGACGCGAACGCGTAGAAGTTCGCGCGCATGCCCGACGGCGCGTACAAGCTGACGCTCTCTGCCCACAACGATGGGCCGTCTCAGCGTGAGCAGTCTATTTCTTACGATTTCCGTCTCGACACCACGGCGCCTGTCATTTCTAACCTGGCTTACGAGGGGGAGGGGGATGACATGGTTGTTTCCTTTGATGTTGCGGATGCTTCGCCTCTGGCTGGCGTGGATTTGCATGACCCGGCTGATGGGTTGTGGTTCTACCGCCACGTCTTCACCGAGGATGAGGGCAGCGTCGGCGCCGATGGTACCTACAGCTACCACGTGGAGATTCCGATGAGCGTGATCGAGCAGGCGTGGAGTGATCAGGGTGGCACCGGTGACGTGATCGCCAACCCGTATGTGCTCGCGTGGGACTACGGCCTCAACCCCTCCGAGGTCTTCCCGATCAACCTGCCTACCGGTAATCCGGGCGTGAGCTTGCCGTGCACGGATCCTGCGGGCGGTCATTGGGCCAAGGATGCCGTGGGCTGGTGGTACGTGTGCGCGAACGGGACTGACTATCTGACGGGCGGCTGGTTTACCATCAATGGGCGCGACTACCAGTTCGGTCCGTCCGGTTACATGATGACCGGGTTCCTCAAGCGCGCCAGCGGGGAGTGGGTGTACGCCGATTCCGAGGGTGCTCTTGTGGGTGGCTGGGTGCGCGACGGTGCCTACGGTGGGCCGTACTGGTACTACATGGATCCCGCTACGAAGGTGATGGCTACGGGCTGGCTGTTTGATCGCGGCTCCTGGTATTACCTGGGTGCCTCCGGTGATATGCACACCGGGTGGGTCAAGGTTGATGGGCTGTGGTATTACCTGAACTCTTCGGGTGTGATGCGCACCGGCTGGCTCCAGCTTGGTGGTTTGTGGTACTACCTGTCTCCTTCCGGCGCGATGGTGACCGGTACGCAGGTCATTGACGGTCGGACGTATTCCTTTGACACGTCCGGAGTATTGCGGCCCTAACGCTGGCTGCTTCTGATTCACCAGGCCGGGGCCCGGGAACGCTCACCACGAGCAACCCGGCCCCGGCCTCACCCATGCGACGAGGCAGTGGTGGGCGTGATACTCCGGAGCGCACGGCGGCTGTTGTCCTGCGGTATGTTGGACGTATCTGCCGAGACAGCGGTGCTGTCGCAACTGTTTTGGTTGCCTGTGAATACGAAGGAGTGCGCTATGCCCATGAAGAAACCAGCCGCCATCCTCGCTGGCGTCGGAACGTGCGCGCTAGCGGTCGCGAGCTGCTCAGTGTCCTCCTCGCAGACACCCACCAGCGATCGGGGATCCCAGTCCGACGCGGACTCATCCCAGTCCGCATCGGTTGCCACGGCCTCGTCCTCTCCGGTGATCGACCCTGATCGTGCGCTGACCCCGAAAGGCATGCAGAGCGGCGATACCGAACCCAGCATGCCGGAAGCGTCGACCGGTGCTGATGACCCGGCGAGGCTCGTCATCATCATTGTCCACCTCGAAGAAGGGGCTGACCGTGAGGCTACCCTTGCCTCCATCAACGAGGCTGTGGCTGGTGTTTATCCGGATGCGACCGTCGAGGTTGAACGCGAGTATAAGAATGCTCTGCAGGGCTACGCGTTGCGTGCGCCCGCAGGCTCGCTGGACGCAATCCGGGTCGTGAGCGGGGTGAAGCTGGCGGCTATCGAGGGCGAGATGCGCGTGCAGTAGCGCCGCGGCGGCGTCGGGCGAGGCGGGGGTGAGCGCCGTTCTTCGAACGTGGAATCCCGCGACCTGATGCGCCTGTGTGTCTACTTGCTTCAAATTAAGATAAAATTAGAAGTAACTTGATGTTCGTGTGAACGGAGAAGCCATGAAGACTCCCGTCCCTCCGCCCTGTCGCCTGGCACAACTCTACGACAGTGTTGTCGTGAGCCTCAGAGGTATGGACGAGGAGCATCGCCGCTCCGTATTTCGTGCTCGCAGGCGGGTTAGACGACCCGGGCGATGCTGGTAGTTCCTCCAGCGAGAGGGGGAGGACAGGGTTCGTATCTTCGGGACGGAGAACGAGGATCGACTGCTCCACGTTTACCGTCCGCGTCGGAGCTGCGTGAGCGGCTGGCGCGCGTGTGCGCCTTCGCTAATGGCGAGGGGGCTATGCATCGCAATAGGTGCCGAGGTGTAGAGAACGGGCGTCAGAATGGTGTAATACGGGGCGCTGTCGTTTTTCGGGTTTCGTTGTCGTGCCCGCCGTTCTCATGCGCCTGCCTACCCGTATCTGCGGCTTGCATCATGTTTGTGCCGATGCGCGGCTGGCAACGTCGACGCATGAAATGGAATGATGAGATTGTGTGTTTTGCGAATACGATATGGATAGAATATTCAGATGAACGTTCAGGGGCGAGTTTTTGAGGCGCTCGAGGGTGCCTGGCAGCGTCATCTCGATGGTGATGACAGTTTTCCGGAGATCGATGAAGAACTTAAGAAAGCCGTGGAGATCGTCTATGCCAGTAAATCACTGCCGGCTCAGCAGATGCTTTTTGCTCTCGCTGCTGGGGTGGAGCTAGAACCTGAACGTGACCCTGCGTCGTTGCAGTCGCAGTCAGGTCCTGATGGCGTAGACCGGCGTGGACAAGGGACGGATGTTGCTCGTGCCCTCAATCGGTTTGTCAGGGATAGGGGATTGACGTGGAAAGTATCCCAAGATCCGGGGGTGTCGAATCCGTGGCGCGAGGCGCGCATCGACGAAACATGGGTGATGCGCAGGAAGGGATCGGCGAGAGAATGGGCGCGGGCTTTTCTGACGTTTGTGACAGTATTTGAGGACCATGATCGGCGTTCTGAAGCACGTAATATAGTCGACTATATTGCGATGCATGTGGTGCGCCAGGCCGTGGCGCAACGTATCGAATATCCGAAATTCGGGGTGTCGCCGGCGAATGCGATGAAGATTACGAAGGAGTTCTTGGAGGCGTGCGATAATCCGCCTGACGGGCTTGAAGCAGCTGTCACTGCAGCAGTTCGAGTAGTGTCGCGTTGTTTGGAGCATCCCATGGTTGTTAGTCGAAGGGATGTTAACTCACCGGATCGGATCGACATCGAAGTGCGATCTGACACTGACGAAACAAATCGACATGGTGTTGAGGTGACGGATGCCTATCTCACTGAAAACAAATTGCGTAATGAAGTGATCGAGGCAATGCGCCAGAGGGGCCTACGTCATGCAGTCGTTGTCTCGAGGGGCACTTTAGCCGCCGAACTGGATGGAGTTTCGAAGGTCGTCGACCATGCTCGTCAAAGTCTTGACTTCCATATTGATCTGGTCCCTGTTGAAGCTATCGAGCACTGGCTTAGTTTTCCGGGATATGGGAAGTCGCTTGGCGGGGAATATCTGAATGAGTTGGGTTCAGAACTCGATAGGCTCTCCACGCCTTCAATGCGTCGCTGTTGGCTCGAGGTACTTAATCGATACTGCCAGCGGTCTCTGGGGAGGTGAGCACCTTCGACGCTGCAACCCACGAGGGAAGTGAGAAGCCAGTGATCTGTCTGTTATCCGTTGAGTGCGGTGTCAACTGCCTTCGCTGCAGCAAGTGCAAGGCGCGGAGGCACGGCATTACCGATTTGACGGAACTGTGCACTTCTCGGTCCACACCAGGTCATTCCAAGAGGAAAAGTCTGGATGGCTGCTGCTTCTTCGACAGTTAAACGGCGCAGGAACGGAGGAATATCCGAAGTTACCGCGGTGGGACCATGCGACCATAGTTCCTCGTGATAGCTCCGAATCCAGGGCGCAATACGCGGCTCCTCGAGTGCACGTTGATCGATGATCGGTGTCTTATTCCCGCCCATCGATGCTGGAAGTGTCATTGACGGTGCTTCAAGGTTTAGTGGCCTTCCCGCACCGTTGAAGAGCATTCCCGCGAAAGGTGAGCGTCGTAGAACCGGTGATTTTGCCGTTGTGATCTGTGCAGAGCATAACGAATTGTTTCCAGGTGTTCCATACTTCGGTAGCTGACTGAGTGCATCCCTGACAGAAAAATGATGCGAGGGGGTCGTTGGAATCGGTGGTTCCGGTGTCCCACAGTCACTGCGAATCCCGAAAAGGAACATGCGCTCTCTCGCCTGAGGTACGCCGAAGTCGGCGGCATTGGCCAGCGTCAAGAGAGTTGAGTAGCCAAGATCCTGCGCGCGATCGATGAGCGACGCGCGAATAGCCGCCCATCGTGCATTTTGGTAGAGAGCTTTGACGTTCTCCATCACAAAAGCGCGCGGTTTGACCCTCTCTACAATGTCGAGGAAATGAAAGACGTGCCGGGAGCGCTCGTCGTTAGGATCCATCTTTCCGGCAACACTGAATCCTTGGCATGGCGGGCCACCGATCACAAGATCAGCCATGTGTCGCGTCGGCAGCTCTTGCGCCCCAATAGTGAGAAGGTCGCCAATATGAATGGAATGACGTTCAGTGGCCAGGTGGGGATGCGCTGCCGAGAGCTGCTTAAATGCCAGTTCATGGGTCTCCATAGCGAGCGGATCAAGCTCATTCACCCAGAGCGGAACGAAACCGGCCAGCATAAAGCCAATATCAAGACCACCGGCACCGGCATATAACGAGATGAAGGTTCCCCGCGGTTGCGTGATCGGCGTTATATCTGAGTAGTCGCCCATGACCCCCCGAAGCCGCGTGCCTATACCGTCCCGGCTGATTGCACCGCGGGTGCTGGGCGTCTGGGTATTGATCATGATGACAGTCTAGGCGAGTTCACCCCCATCTGTGTCCAGACCCTGAGTGAGCGCCGCAACGTCCATATGCGACATGTGACACCGCCCTGGAATGTCGCCTCCGCGGCGCAGGTGGGTGCAATCGAACCCAACGCGCATGACCAGGATCGCGCCCAGGAAAGCTCACACCTCAGATGAGGTCCCTCTTCTCCATGTACTTCATGGCGAGCCAACCAAACGGAATGCGCCCATAGAAGGTGACAAGACGGTAGAGCAGAGCAGTAGCGATAGCGACGGAGGAAGACACGCCCGCGACTGTTAAGCCCGAGGTGAGCGCCGTTTCGACCGTGCCGATACCACCCGGAGACGGGATGAAAGAACCCGCCGCGTTCGCCGTCAGGTACGTGATGGCAACAGTGGAAAAGTTCAAAGAACCACCCATAGCAACCATGGCGGTCCAGAATGCCCCCACGTAACCGATGTTCATCAGGAGGTTGCCGCCCACGAGAGCCGCGAGGCGGCGCGGCTTGCCGACTATCCACAGGAGGCGCGGGTAAACCTGGCGCCACGTCGGCTGGATTTTACCCCAGATCCAGCGGCGCACCCGCGGGACGGCGCCGATGACGCCGACCGCGACCATGACGACCCCGACGACAGCGAGAATTGTGCCGTAGGGCACTGATACGGACAGTGATGATCCAGCGCTGACCATCACCAGTAAGAGCAGAATGATCGTGATGAGCGCTTGCGAAATCTGCATGAGTGTCACCGTCGTCACGGCCATCGCCGTGGGCACACGCCGCTTTCGCAGATAACGCAGGTTCAGGGCAGCAGGACCCACGCCGGCGGGTGCAACAATCGTGATGATCGAGGCTGCGATCTGAGCGATCAGGGTGTCCCTGAACGGCAGCTTTTCTGGCGACAAGGCGATGAGTGGGACGGTAGAACCCACCCAAATGACGCAGGCGAGCATCGCAGACGCAGCCATCCACCACGGGTTTGCGCTGGTGACGGTGGAGAGAAGATCGCTGAAGTTGAGCGAGGAGACAACGATGAAGACCGCGATGAACGCCACTGCGATCGTGAAGATCGTGCGCGGGCGGAAACGCTGCAGGTCGGCAGTCGGGGCGGCCTCGCCTTCGGAGTCACCCACGAGGGCGGCGCGCAGCTCCCCCAGCAGGTCGCAGCGGCGCAGTAGTTGGTTGACTGATGCTGGCAGGACCGGCTTCTGGATAACGGGCGCGCACGCAATCAGGGTATCCTCCCCAACGCAACGGCGGCCCGCCTCAAGGGCGCGCTGAGGACCCACAGCCAGTGCCGTCAGGACCAGCATCTGAGCGATGTCAATCGACTGGTTGAGCTCACTGGTCGCGACCTCGCCGGAGTCCCAGTCGAGAAGCCACACGTCGGAGGAATCATCCACGACAACGGCCTCGGGCGTGAGCGCACGGTGTGAAATGCCGCGGGTGTGCGCGTAACGAAGCTGTTCCCACGCGCGGTCCAAGACCTCGTCCGAGGCATGCTCGCCCAACTCCGTCAGGGGTGTCGTCGGGGGGAGCGCGGACAGGACCATGATGATGGAGTCATTCGCCGACGCGATGGCGATGGGTTCCTGCGTGAATACGCCTGCGCGCAGCGCCTGCAGGGTCGTGAAGGAGGAGCGTTCCGCCTGCGCTTTGAGCGAAGGCGAGACCCAGCGGCTAATGCCGCGCAGCCGCAAATTGTTCCACATTTCCAGGAGCGTGCCCGTCAGCTCCTGGCCGGGATCCATGACGATGAGTTCGTAGGCTAACCCGGTGTCACCCCACACCTGATAGTGCCGGTTGTGGTCGGGGTCAGGGCGTCTGGTGACTGTGATGCCCATGTCCCCCAGGTCAGCGGGCATCTGGGTGAGGCGACCGCGCGCGTTTTCGGCAACAGCCCACGTGGACAACGGCTCGACGGAGGTGTCCAGGTCGGTGCGTACGATGCGCGAAGGGGTGATGCCGATGCCGAGGAGGGCTTCCACGAGGGCCGCGCCTTTAGCGCGCTGATCGTCGAAGCCCATGACCCAGCGCGAACCGGAGCCAAACGCGCGACCGATGAAGACGGAGATGAATGCGACGGGCAGGGTCATGGAGGAACGAAGGACGCCCAAGAACAGGGTGATCCACAGGCCCGTCCATCCCCAGCGAATCGCCTTCATAGATTGGGCTTCGCCGGCGGAGGTAAACAGGGCGCTCAGGGTGACGATGACGAGGTTGATCGCGATGGCGAAGCCGGTTTGGTGGCCTTGCGTGGCGATCGCGCGGTCCACGCTGAGGGGTGCGATCAGATATGAGGGGAGCAGGCCGGTGGCCAGGATGATGATCCACCCGCCGATCGCTGCGATGACGCTGGTGACGAGGGCTTGGATGATTGCCTGGAGGCGCCTGCGCAGCGCCAGGGAGAGGATCACGAGGATCGGCGTGGTCAGGACGATGAGGCCCTCGGTCATGCTCACTGGGAGGATCAGTATCTTGCGGACGAGCTGGAATTTCAGGACGTCCATGGTGACGCCGTGCGTCGTGGCGCTGGCGACCGTGCCGATCGTCCAAATGGCGACGATTGCGAGGAGGTCGATGATGACGTCGACGATGTCCTCACGTCGGCGTCGGAGGGTGAACATTCGGTCGGCGATGTAGGCGGGGCGGGGGAGTCGGAGCCTGCGGGCCGGAACGGGGAGGGTGACCTCGCCGTTTTTGGCTCGTGCGATGACGGCTGCGTCGGGGGAGTCTTTGCCGCCGCTGGTGGGTGTCTCGTTTTCGGCTGGCGAGTCGGTCGCTGCGGCAGTGCCGTCGGGTGCGGGCGGGGCTGAGGGTCGAGTGGGTTCAGCGTCGCGGACGGTGGGCGCCTCGGCGTCGTCGGAGGGGGTATCCGCCCGGTTCATATCGCTCACGATCGTCGGTGGGGCCAGCGTCGGGTTGCTCACGGTTGGGTTCGAATCGGGTTCGGCTGGAGGTGGCGGCAGCTCGTCGATCACGACGGGGGCCATCGGATCGGCGGCGGGAGGAAGCGGCGGTTCGTCGATCGTGGCGGGCGCGGCGTGCTTGGGCGCGGGGAACGCACATGGAGGTTGCGCGGTCACGGGCTGAATCGACGAGGCATGGGCGGGAATAGTGTGAAGCGGCGAGGAAGAGGATGGGGTCGGCGGGGTGAGGAGTGTGGGCGGGAAGCTGGGAGGCATGACGATTGGCTGCGCTGATGAGGCGGGGATGACGACTGCGTCCATGACCTCGGTGCGTGCCTCAGATAGTGGGACTTCTGGCGGTTCCGGAGGCTGGGTAGGGGAGATGGCCGCCCCGGCCTCGTCGATCATGCCCATGAGACCCTCGACCCCTAAGGCGTTCGGATCCTCAGCCGAAGAGGGGACGAACAGGATGTTCGTATCGACGACCGGAGTGCCCTCGTGTGACTCCTTGCGCTTCCTCATGTTGACCATCCTATATTCGCGGTCAACAAAGGTAGGGTTAGGGGGACATATTCCCGGCAGAAAAGGACCCTATCGTGACCTGGTCTACATTCGTGGCCGCATCGGATCCGTCGATGCTGAGCACCGTTATCGAGTGGTTTAAGAACCCTGAGTCTCTGCTTGTCGCAATGGGACCGTGGGTCCTGTCGGGAACGATGCTCATCGTCCTCATCGAATCTGGCGTGCTTTTCCCCGTGCTGCCCGGAGAATCCCTGCTGTTCACGGCCGGCCTGCTGCACGACCGCCTCGGCCTGCACCTGCCGACCCTGATCGCCATGGTCGTCGTCGCCGCCTTCCTCGGCGCACAGATCGGCTACTTCCTGGGCGCGAAGTGGGGGCGCCGCTTCTTCAAGCCGGACGCCCGCATCCTCAAGACTGAGCACCTGGACAAGGCTGAGCACTACTTCACGAACTACGGCGGCCGCTCCCTCGTCATCGGCCGTTTTATTCCCTTCGTGCGCACCTTCATTCCGCTTGCCGCCGGCATGGCCCGCTACCCCTATCCGAAGTTCCTGCTGTTCAACACGCTCGGTTCTCTCATGTGGGGCGCGGGTTTCATCCTGGTGGGTGCGCTCCTGGGCAACGTGCCCTTCGTGCATGACAACCTGACGCTCATCCTGGCTGTCATCATCCTCATTTCCGTCGTGCCCGTTATCATCGAGGTTATTGGTAAGCGTCGCGGCGGCGCTGAAAAGGAGTAACTCGTGCTGGCCTGGTGGATGCTGGTCCCGACCCTGCTGGCCATGACGGTCGCCCTGGTGCTACCGGGGTTCATGTGGCTGCGGGCCGGCGTGCGCTCCTCGCTGGTCGCCATCGGGGCAGCACCAGCCTTCACGTTCGGCCTCATCACGATGCTGTCAGTCCTCTACCCGGCACTCAACATCGAGTGGGAACCTTCCACCGTTATGCCCGTCCTGGGACTGAGCACCCTCGGCGGGGCGATCGCGTGGAGTCTCAGCTTCTTTCGTCGGACCAACGGAGGATTCGCCCTCAACGGCGTTCCACTCCGCCAGGCTATCGGCGTGCGGGTCCCCATCGGTGGTGCACAGGCCGCGGTTCGCGCCGTCACGTGGAGTGCGGTTCTCGGGGGATTCCTCTTGGCCGCGTGGCCACTCGTGACGGGCGCGGACGCCGCCAACCCAGTCCAGCAGTGGGATCCGACCTTCCACCAAAACGGAGTCCACGCGATCCTGTACGGCAAGGATGCCAGCCCCTTCGGTGGCCTTCACGAACTCTACGGCGGGCGCCGAGTCTACTATCCCACTGGCTGGCACGCCTTCGTCGCGCTCTTCGCTCGCTATGACTCGGTCATCCAGACATCCAACGTGTCGTCCCTGGCACTCATGGGCGTGTGGGTGACGGGCTTGGCCGCCCTCGTCTCCGTCCTGACCGCCTCACGTTCAGCGCTCATCGCAGCCCCGATCATCGGCGGCACGCTCTTGAACATGCCGGCCGACGCGCTCACCATGTACAACCAGTGGCCCAACTCCACGGGCACCGTGCTGGTCCCCGGCCTCGCGGCAGCTGCCATCGTCGCTGGAAGACGCTTCGCCACCGATCTGCGTGACGGGCACGGCGTTCGGGCGCTCGCTCGACGCGTTCCGCAGGGCATCTTCATGGTCGTCGGCTGCCTCGGCCTCGTCGGAGCTCACCCGAGCGCGGCCTTCTCCTTTCTTGCCTTCCTCGCCGCGCCCCTGTTGGCATCCATTGCCTCCTTCGCACGCTCGGCCCTAGGCCGCGAAGGCAGAGGCCAGCTTGTCGCTATCGCGTGGGTATTCCTCGGCGTCACGGTCATCACCGTGCCCATCCTCGCACTGGCCTCCCCCAAGATTTCGGCGATGGGCAGGTATCCGCGCAGCGGATCCGGTTGGGGGGAAGCGTTCTCCCACGCGTTCTTGCCCTACCCTCCCTTTGCGGATACGCCCAGCATCACCCAATGGTCCCTCGTGCAGCTGGTCCTCCTCATCGCAGGCGTCGCCGCAACCGCGCGCCTGACCACCCTCCTGCGTCGGCCTGACCCGCTTGCGCGCGCCGCCGCGCAGGCCGGACTCGCGCCGGACACAGACAAGGGAGAGGCCACCCCGGCCTCGGCGCAGGAGGAAGCGGCCCCCATGCCCGCGTGGCCGATCGTCTCCTACCTGATCCTCGCATTCCTCACAGGACTCGCCTACGCACCCAACTCCGCGCTGCGCACCTACCTGCTGGCACCCTGGTACAAGGACGCCCGGCGCATCATGGGCGTCGAAGACATCGCGCTGACTGTCCTCATGGCCGTCGGTTTCGCGGCGATCGTCCACGTCATCCACGCTGCGTGGACCTCCTCGCTGCAAAGAATCCTGGCCGAGCGCGGCGCCGACTCCAACATTGAGGCGCCCCGCTGGCCCGTCCAGGTCGGGGTCGGCGCCCTCGTGCTCGTCCTGTCGGGCTTCGGTGCGCTCGACGCGCGATACTCCGCCGTCGCCTACGTCTACGATCCCATGCGCCTGGGTAAACCCGGGATGGCCACGAAGGGCGAACTCGCCATGGTACGCCGCATGCGGTACACGACCGCGCCTGATGCGCTCGTCCTCGGGGACCCCATTGCGGGTGCAGCCTACTCTGAGACGATCGGCGGTCGCAAAGCGGTCTTCCCCCAGCTGAGTACCGTCAACGCGGACAGTGCATCACAGAAGGTCCTCACCCAACACTTCCGTGACATCCACACCGACCCCGACGTGTGCGAAGTCGTGCGCAACCTTGGTATCACCCACTTTTACGAGGAAGAGGACGGTACCTACTACAACTTCATGCGGTCTTCCCGCAACCCTGGCCTCTACGGAGTCGACACGACGAGCGGCTTCGAGCTGGTCGACGCCGGCGGCACCGCGAAGCTGTGGAAGATCACCGCGTGCGGCTACGTCACCCCCGGTGGAGGAAGCCAGGCATTCGCAGATGGCATCAGGTCTGTCCAGCCGGGCGCTGAATCCACCGAAAGTCCCCAGTCTGACGACGAGTAGACCACAATGCGCTCCTGAGCTGGGACTGAGCGCGCCCGTGCGCTGCGCGTATCGATACCCTTGACACCATGACGACGAACATCCCCGGCCCCGCACCCCTCGGCGACAGGCTCCGAATCGCGTTCCTCGGACCCTTCGGCACCTTTACCGAGCAGGCCGTCCACCAGGTAGCGCCCGCAGGCGCCATCCTCGTACCGATGACCAGCGCACCCCAGGCGCTCGCGGCCGTGCGCCGCGGCGAGGCCGACCGGGCTGTCGTCCCCATCGAAAACTCCATCGAGGGCGGAGTCAACGCGACGCTGGATTCCCTCTCGCACGGCGACCCCCTCGTCATCGTCGCCGAGATGCACGTGCACGTCGTCTTCCAGCTCGCCGTCCTGCCGGGCACGCGCGCCGAGGACATCCGCTGCATCGGCACGCACCCGCACGCGTGGGCGCAGTGCCGTGGCTGGGTTGAGGAGACTTTCCCGGGAGCCATCCACGTACCCTCGACCTCGACGGCTGCGGCTGCCGAACTGCTCTCCGATGGTGATGCCTCCTTCGATGCTGCCCTGTGTAACGCGGTCTCCGTCAACACCTACGGCCTCGAGGCCCTGTTCACCGACGTCGCCGACAACCCGGGCGCGGTCACGCGCTTCGTCCTGGTTGCCCGCCCCGGAGTGGTCCCCCCTCCCACCGGCGCGGATAAGACGACCATCCAGGTGGCGCTGCCCGTCAACGAGTCGGGTGCCCTGCTGACCCTCCTCGAGCAGTTTTCCACACGCGGCGTCGACCTCTCGCGCATCGAGTCGCGACCCAGCGGGGATGGCCTCGGTAACTACACGTTCAGCATCGACATCGTCGGCCACATCCGCGAGGAGCGCGTCCAGGCCGCATTCGTGGGCCTGCACCGCTATTCGCCGGAGGTGCGCTTCATGGGTTCCTACCCGCGCGTCGACGGCGTGCGCGCGCAGGTCGTCCCCGGCACTACCGATGAGGATTTCCGTACGGGTCGCGCATGGGTCGCGGACCTGCTGCGCGGGGGAGACGGCACAGGCGAGGCGGCGGGCAGTGCCCCGTCGTGGCCGCTCGTCTGACGCCTTCGCGTCCCCACTTACAACGCACTGCGTCCCCGGCTTCGTGTCAGACGAGACCGGGGCGCGCTCTATGACGGGGCCGGATCAGCTGGGCAGCAGCTCCATCCACGTGCGCTCGGCCGGGACGGCCACGTCCAGCGCGCCCGCATGCATGCGCACGTGCATCGTGCGGGCCAGGCCGATCGCGTCGCCATCCACCTGGCACACCTGCGGCTCCTCGGCCGTGACGGAGGCGCCCTTCGCCTGGCGGAACGCGACCGTGCCGGTCGAGACGGGCAGGTTGATGGGACGCAGGCCGATGAGCTGCCCCAGCATCTTCCATGTCACATCCGCCCAGCCGAGCGGGCCGGCGTGCGCGTCGACCGCGATGACGTCGATGAGGCCGTCGGAAAGCTCCGCATCGGGCGCGAGGACCAGCATCTTCATCTCGCCCGCGTTCGCGAACATGACGGAACGTGCCTCGAGGCGCGTAACCTCATCCCCGTGTGAGCGCAAGGAATCCGGACGCCTGGAGGCGGCCCGGGCCTCGTCGATGATCTCGCCGGAAATCTGGTCGCCCACTCCTAGCGGGTCGGGCACAGGTGCCGAGGGGGAACGCAGCATGAGGCGTGCCTTCATGCGCGGGGCGCCCATCGCGCCCAGGCCCGCCCACACGTAGGCGATCCACCCGATGCGCTTCTTCAGTTCGGGGTCGGTGTCTGCCATCGTCTCGCCGTCGTAGCCCATGCCCGCGACGACGAGGCACGCGTACTCGTCGGCGCGCGGCTCGATCGACGAGGCCGGGGCAGCCTCGTCCTGAAGAGTCGCCTGGGGGGGCGTGGCGGCGCGCGCGGCGAGGCGCAGGCCGCCCTCGGCTGGCTGATCCGTCTTCTGGGTGGTGCCTTCGATGCGCACCCACGCGAGGTCGACGGCGCGGTGGTTGCGGTCGAGCGCGACGGCGAGGGCCGCTTCGGGATCCTCGGGGATGGACAGGTTGCCGGCCAGGACGTTGCCGGTGCCCACGGGGATGATGCCCATGCGCACGCCGGATCCGGCCATGCCGGCGGCGACGGCGCGCACGGTTCCGTCTCCGCCCGCGGCGATGACGACGGAGGCTCCCTCCTCGACGGCACGAACGGCCTGCCCCGTGCCCGGGTCCTCGCGCGTGGTCTCGCGCCAGTGCACGTGGTCGATGCCTAGTTCCTTGGCCTTGCGGTTGATGCGATCCTTGAAGGCCTGGGGGTCCTCGTGCTTGGAGGGGTTCATGATGATCCAGGGACGCGGACGTCCGCGCGTCGGGTCGTCCACCGAGGCGGGGACCTCGAGGGCGCGGCGGCGGCGATGCCGGCGGGTGAGGGCGGTTGCCAGGCGCGCGACTCCGACCACTCCGGCTGCGGCGGAGGCTGCGAGTGCACAGTATATTGCGTCCATGCGCACAAGCCTAGCCTGCGGTCTGCTTGTGGATGAGGTGTTCAGTGGCTTTTCGTTGTACCCCGTGCCATAAGAGTTGTGCTGACGCGTGCTTGTCGTCGTGTTATCCACACGGTTATGCACCAAAGGTGGATAACTTTCAGGCTTTTGGGAACTCTCGCGGGTGTAGTTTGTGCATAACCCTGACCTGTTGTGTTGAATTCACACTCGGGGCGGTAGGGGACACGGCGCGCCCACCTGGCATAGGATGGGACGCATGATTGATGTGCGTGCCCTGCGTGACAACCCCGAACCCGCCCGCGCCTCCCAGCGTGCCCGCGGAGCCGACCCCGGCCTCGTCGACGAGATCATCGAAGCCGACGCCGCCCGCCGCGAGGCCCTCCAGACCTTCGAGACGCTGCGAGCCACCCAGAAAGAGGTCTCCAAGTCCGTGGGCCGCGCCTCCAAGGAGGAACGTCCGGCGATCCTCGCCAAGGCCAAGGAGCTCGCCGAACAGGTGAAGGCCGCCGAGGCCGCCGCGAACGCCGCCGATGCCGAGGCCGACCGCCTCGCGCGCCTCCTGCCCAACCTGGTCCTCGACGGCGTGCCCGTCGGCGGCGAGGACGACTTCGTGGTCCTGCGCCACGAGGGTCCCGCCCCCCGCGACTTCGCGGCCGAGGGCTTCGAGCCCCAGGACCACCTCGCGCTCGGCGAGGGCCTGGACGCGATCGACACCAAGCGCGGCGCGAAGGTCTCCGGCGCGCGCTTCTACTACCTCAAGGGCATCGGCGCCCGCCTCGAGCTGGCCATCATGACGATGGCCATGGACCAGGCGCTCGCCAACGGCTTCATCCCGATGATGACCCCCACCCTGGTCACCCCGCAGATCATGGGCGGCACCGGCTTCCTCAACGAGCACTCCGACGAAATCTACTACCTGCCCGCCGACGACCTGTACCTGACGGGCACGTCCGAGGTGGCCCTCGCCGGCTACCACGCCGACGAAATCCTCGACCTGAGCGCCGGTCCCAAGCGCTACATGGGCTGGTCCACCTGCTACCGCCGCGAGGCCGGCTCCGCGGGCAAGGACACGCGCGGCATCATCCGCGTCCACCAGTTCAACAAAGCCGAGATGTTCAGTTACTGCCGCCCCGAGGACGCCGCCGAGGAGCACCAGCGCTTCCTCGCGTGGGAAGAGGAGATGCTCGCCAAGGTCGAGCTGCCCTACCGCGTCATCGACACGGCCGCCGGCGACCTGGGCACCTCCGCCGCCCGCAAGTTCGACTGCGAGGCTTGGCTGCCCACCCAGCAGCGCTACATGGAGGTCACCTCGACGTCGAACTGCACGACGTTCCAGGCGCGCCGCCTCGGTATTCGCGAGCGCCGCGAGGACGGCATGGCCCCGGTCGCCACGCTCAACGGCACGCTGGCCACGACCCGCTGGATCGTCGCCTTCCTCGAGAATCACCAGCGTTCGGACGGCTCGATCTACGTGCCCGAGGCCCTGCGCCCCTACCTGGGTGGACTCGAGGTTCTGAGCCCGGTCGCTCGATGAGCCAAGAGCGCTTCCTGACGGTCCCCTCCACCGGGGAAGTCGCTCGCCCCTTCGAGGTTCTCCTCGACGAGGCCTCGGCCGCCCTACCCGCTGACTTTCCGACGTCGGCGGGCGAGGTCCTGGTCGCGCTCGACATCGACGGCACGATCCTGACCCCCGCGGGGGCGACGGCGCGCGTCCTCGAGGGGATCCACGGCCTCGCCGGAGCGGGCGCCCACGTGCTCATCGCGTCGGGCCGCGCGCTCGAGGGTGTGATCCCCGTTCTCGATGCCCTGGAGTTTACGGACGGGTGGGCGCTGTGCAACAACGGCGCGACCCTCGTGCGCGTCAGCGGCGGGCAGTGCGAGATCGTCGAGGAGCACACCTTCGTTCCGGGGGATTGCCTGGAGGAGATCGCCTCGGCAGTGCCCGGCGCTGTGTTCGCGTCGATGCCGCACCCCAACATCCTGCTCTCCGCACCCTTCCCGAACAACGAGATCGAGGGGAGCGATCACCGCATCGTGTCGATGGAGGAGCTCGCCTCCACGCCCACCCCGAAGGTCGTCGTGCGCGCCGCCGACATGGACCGCGAGGAGTTCAATCAGATCCTGTTGTCCCTGGACGTGTCGCGCACCCACGAGGTGTTCGTCGGCTGGACGTCCTGGGCGGACATTGAGCCGCTCGGCGTGACCAAGGCGACCGGGCTGGAGGCGCTGCGGGCGCGAGTGGGGGTTCCCGCGGCCGGGACCGTCGCCGTTGGGGACGGCACGAATGACATCGCGATGATCGAGTGGGCGGCCTTCGGTGTTGCCATGGGGGGCGCCTCCGAGGAAGTGCGCTCCCACGCCGATCACGTGACGGCCGCCGTCGAAAACGACGGTGCCGCCGCCGTCATGCACGCTCTTCTGCGCCGCTGCGGGGTTGGCGGCCGCTGAGCTAGTTTTTCTGGGGTGCGGGTGTCATCAGGTCGATGAGCCAGGGCATGGCCGAGGAAGGGTTCGGGCCCTTCTTGTTTGGCATGATGGTCGGCCAGGCTTGTTGTGCTCGTTTGACGGCCTCGGGGAAGCTAGCAATCGGAAACCCTGCGGTGAGGTCCTTGTCTCCGATGAGTCTGCTGCTGCGCGCGAGTCTGACGCAGTCGCGTGTTTCTGTATACGCTCGTCTGTCAGTGGTATGCCACAGCAGCCATAGTTCGAAGCATGGGTTGGTAACGACCGCATCAACGGTAGTAGAAGACTGACATTCCCGCTAAACCTCATCAAGCTTTTGATGCTGATCAACATCAATGACGAGAATCGCTTGGTCGAAATCGCCGCGTCGTTCTGCTTTGAGGTACTCGGTGAATACTCTCGAAGGATCTTTGCCGATAGGTTTGATGGCTCTTCGCATTTAAGGGTGTAGGAGGTGTTGGAATCCGCCGGA
Source organism: Actinomyces bouchesdurhonensis (assembly GCF_963540955.1). Lineage (NCBI taxonomy): Bacteria > Bacillati > Actinomycetota > Actinomycetes > Actinomycetales > Actinomycetaceae > Actinomyces > Actinomyces bouchesdurhonensis. The sequence goes on along the minus strand of NZ_CAUTSL010000001.1, from coordinate 43,154 downwards.
GTGGAGGAGGCAGCGTAGGCGGTAGTTTCGGTGGTTGATGAATCCTTGGGCGATGCCGCGGAGGTGTTCGAGGCGTCCGTTGATGGCTTCGGTGGGGCCGTTGCTGGTGTGGGGGTGGTCGAAGTAGGCCAGGATGTCCCCGGCTCTGCGTTTGAGGGTTCTGCCCATGCGGGCTAGTTCGATGCATGTGTGTGGCAAGCCCGGGCGGGTGATCGTCGTGATGAGCTGGCGGAGGGTGTTTTTGCCGCGCCTGGGGTCACGATCACGGTAGGCTGCTAGGAGGTCCTGGTAGATTCTCCAGGTGGTGTGCACGTCAGCGTGGTCGGGGCAGGCGAATAAAGCATCCAAGCGCGCCTGGGATGTGTCGGTGAGGATGTCAGTGCCGGTCAGGAGCGTTTTACGGGCCGCGTACAAGGGGTCGCCCTTGCGGCCGCGATGCCGGCTCTTCGCATTTGAGGGTGTAGGGGTGTTGGGTGGGGTTCGGCGTGTCGTGGCCGGGTAGGGGTCGAGGTCTTTCGATGATGGGGATTCCTACACCGTCCATCTGAAAGACCTCGACATGCCCAATACTATCTTTGATCGCCCCGACCTGAGCGCGTTCACGCGCCTGGATGACCTGGGCCTGGAAGTGACGGGCCAGCGCATGTGGCCAGACCGTGCAGTGTTGGCGTGCCGGATCGCTGGTGAGGATCGGTGGTGTCGACGCTGCGGGTGCCAGGGCGTGGCTCGTGACACGGTGGTCAGGCGCTTGGCGCACGAGCCCTACGGGTGGCGTCCCACGATTTTGCATGTGAGCGTGCGCCGCTACCGGTGCGAGACGTGTGCTCACGTGTGGCGCCAAGACATGAGCCAAGCGGCCGATCCGCGCGCGAAGCTCTCACGGGCGGCGGTGCGCTGGGCGCTCACTGGGCTGGTCGTCCACCATTTGACGGTGGCGCGCGTTGCCCAGGCCTTGGGCGTGTCCTGGAATACCGCTAACACTGCTGTCCTGGCCGAAGGAGAGCGCTCACTGATCAACGACCCGACCCGGTTCGAAGGCGTGCGCGTCATTGGCGTGGATGAACACGTGTGGCGCCACACCCCATACGGCGACAAATTCGTCACCGTCATCTTGGACTTGACGCCCATCCGAGATCGCCGTGGCCCCTCCCGGCTGTTGGATATGGTCCCGGGCCGCTCCAAGCAGGTCTTCAAAACCTGGCTGGCCTCCCAGCCCGATACGTGGCGCGAGCGTATTGAGATCGTCGCGATGGATGGATTCACCGGGTTTAAGAGCGCTGCCGCCGAAGAGCTCCCCGGCGCAAGGGCGGTCATGGACCCCTTCCACGTCGTGCACCTGGCCGGCAATGCCTTGGATGAGTGCCGAAGGCGCACCGGGCAAGAACTTCACCATCGGCGCGGGCGCTCCACGGACCCCCTCTACAAGGCCCGCAGGGTACTGCACACCAGATCCTGCCTACTCACCCTAGGCCAGCAGTACCAGATACTCGACCTGTTTTCCGGCGACGAGCACGTCGCCCTCGAGGTCACCTGGAGCGCCTACCAGAACATCATCAACGCCTACCGCGCGCCCGACACGGACGTGGGTAAGGCCCTGATGGAAGCCGAAATCAATACACTGACCTCCACGCGCGTACCGAGGGGCCTGACCGAGCTCACCACGCTGGGCAGGACACTCAAACGCCGAGCCACAGACATCCTGGCCTACTTCGACCACCCCCACACCAGCAACGGCCCCACCGAAGCCATCAACGGCCGCCTCGAACACCTACGCGGCTCCGCCCTCGGATTCCGAAACCTCACCCACTACATCACCCGAGCACTCCTCGAAACCGGAGGATTCAAACCCCAACTACACCCCGAATTATGAAGAGCCGGTTTGATCAAAAAAGTTGCATGGCGGGGACGCAGGTGTTGACGCAGTAGCTCAAGGTACTGACGTTCAGTGACTAAGCCCTCGGTGAATAGCGCATAACGTATCTTGAGTTGTTTTGCGTTGCGTAATTTACGTGTATTGCGTCGTCCCATCGACTCTCACTCCTCTTCTCCGGTACGAGGATTGAGGAGTTTGTGAATGAGCGAAGGAACGGTGTAAGGCACTCCGCCGAATCGTCCCTCAAGGTACTGTTTGACGATGTTGCTGCCCTTCTGAAGAGGGAAATCTGCGAGATTGAAGAGTTCGCTGACGCCGTCGCTATCTTTCTCCACGAACCACACCTGCTCACGCTTTTCTCTGTCGCCGCGGCCAGCGTCGAGCAGTGTCATGTCGTGGCTTGTGAAAACGAGTTGAGCTCCGGTTGTATTCACCGAAGGGTCCTCAAACCAGTCGATGATGAGGTGAGAAAGCTGAGGGTGAAGGCTTGAACCCAGTTCGTCGACGACGAGAACGCGACCGTTCCTAAGTGCGCTCACGACGGCAGTTCCGAGAGCGAGCCATGCCATGGTGCCTGTGGACTCGTCGGAGTGCCTGAGCCTTCCGCTATTCGTACCGTGTCGGAAAAAGAGATTGCGTGCGATGAAGTTGCTCAGGTCTCTTTCCTCCTCGGAGGACTGATCCGGCTGTTCGTCCTGCACATCGTCGGCTGTGGGTGTCAGCATGTGTGTGATGAGCCGGGCAAGCTGTGGCGGAATTGCATGCTCCTCCACCTCAATGTTGGTGATACCGGTGTCTGCGATTTGCGCGAGGGTGACGAGGTCATCGAGACGTAGACTCCGTTCTTGGAGCTGTCGTGCGATGCGACCAAGGCGGGCGTTGACTTCGTCATCGCCAACGTGATAGAGGTCAAATCCGCGCATGAGAGCTTCCCAGATGGGCGTCACGGTTTCGTGGTTGAATTGGGCAGCGCGGGAAAGAGCGAGTTCACGTCGGGCAACGTGGGGTATCCTTTTCAGGCCCTTGACTCGCCCGTCAGCATTGCGCACGAACACTTCTTTCCACCGAGTGCTGACGACATGCAGGGACTCTTCGGTGACGCCGTCAGCATCCGTCGCAAATCGATAGGCGTAGCGTTTGCCGGAGACAATGAACTCGAGTTCAAAGGTAGCGGGAGCTGTCATCTGTCCCGGGATCAGCGCAAAGGGGGCTCGAGGGAACTGTGGTTTTTCGAGCCATGATGTTGCCGAGGATCCGATGGCTCCGAGCATGTAATGGAGGGCATCGAGAACGTTAGTCTTGCCTGAAGCGTTCGCGCCGTAGATGCCGTCAACGTGGTGGATGTGATCAGCCCAAGTAGTGCCCTTGGAGGGGCGGAGGGTCTTGAGCGTGGGACGTGTCAGGTCGAGGGTTGCCTCATCGCGGAACGATCGGTGGTTCTCAAACGTGAATCGTAGGAGCTGCATACGGATAGTCTACATTATCGGTCTTGCATCGATAAAAATTATCGAAAATTCAGCGTTCCTGATCTAACTTGCCTGTTGATCGCCTCATTTGCAGAGTATCAACCACTCGCCCATGATCGCGAAGGCGCGGTCCAAATCCCCGATCTGGCAGTGCTGCGCCATGTCCGGGTCCTGCGCGTCACGGAACGCGCGCACGTCCAGCTCTGCCGCGTTCGCCAGCGCCCGGCGCACGTCGCCCAGGCGCTCGAAGGGCACGTACTGGTCGGCGTCCCCGGCCAGGACCAGGCACGGCTGGGTGATGCGCCCCTCGAAAGGTTCCATCGTGTAGTCGCCGAACGCCCGCAGTACCTCGCTCGGCCTGCTCAGACCCGTCAGGTGCGAGGCCTGCTGCAGTTTCCACGCCAGGTCCGCGCTGAACCTCGGCGCGACGCGCAGCGCGGCGTCGATGAGCCACGCGGGCCTCGGGTTCCCGATGACTGCGTCCGCGATGGGGCGCAGGGGACGAGGCAGTGGCAGCGTCAGGCCGTCCAGGAGCCGGTACATCATGTCGAAGGCGATCACGTGGCTGATGCGCGGGCAGTAGGCGGCCGCACGCATCACCAGGTAGCCGCCGAAGGACACACCCAGCGCGGCGGCGCTGGTCACCCCGAAGTAATCCAAGACCGCGTCCGTGGGGCGCTCCCACTCGGGCTCGAGGGGCATGCCTGCCAGCACCGTGTGCCCCTGACCGGGACCGTCGAAGGTGATGATGTCAAAAGGACGGGTCGGAAAGTGGGATGCGAAGTCGATGATTTCCTCCGCGTACCCGTCGAAGCCGTTCATCATGACGAGCGTGGTCGGGGTGCCCGCCGGGGCCTGCGTGCGGTCCGCCGGGTTCGCCTCCCACCGCATCGCGGTGAGCTGACCGCCGCGATAGGGGACCGCGTGCCTGGTGAGCGCGAGGCCTCGGTGGGCCTCGTCGAAGGAGGCCGACATGGCGTTGATGAAGCGCCGCTTACGGGGGTCATCCGCACCAAGGTAGAAGGCCGCGAGCTCGTAGAGGCGCCACGCGGCGTCCTTGTCGCCCTCGGGTGAGAAGCGCTCGGCGAGGTGTTGTGCGAGCTCCGTGATCTGGTCCGTTGTCCGCAGGCGGGGGAGCGTGGTGGCTGCAACCTTGTCCATTCCGGGGCGATCGAGGATCGGTGCGAAGGTCCGGTTGAGCTGCAGGTCGAATTGGCGATTGCCGGTGTACTCGGTGAACATAACTCGACGCTATCGCCTTCACAGCTAGGGCGGACCGTACAATAACAAACGGAGTGTTGGATACTGGACGACGCGAACGCTATGCGTAGGATAAGCCTATTAATAGAGGAAAACTGATCGGAGAGACATGTTCCTGCGGAGTGCGGATAAGCATGGGCGCGAGGCCGAGCACAACCTGGACCTGCGCATCCGGAAGACGCGTCGGGCGATCCGCTCGGGCCTCGTCAAGGCGTGCCAGGCAAAGCCCTACGCGCACGTGAGCGTCACCGACATCTGCTCCGCCTCGATGGTGTCGCGCACGACCTTCTACGACCACTACACCGACAAGGACGCTCTCCTGGCCGAGGTTGTGTCCTTCCTCCTCGAAGAGATCACCCCTGCCCTCGAGGGCCTGTGGTTCGGCGAGGGGCGCGACGCCCGCGCCGTCGCCCGCCACCTTGCGGACGTGTACGCGCACAATGGGCAGGCACTGACAACCCTGCTGGCGATCCGCGTGGGAGGCGACGGCGACCTGCATGAGCAGCTTTATCGCACGTGCTGTTCGGTATTTACCGATTGGGCGCGTGGCCGCGTCGACGACGAGGTGCTCCCCCTGGCCTCGGACGTCTACGCCTCCGTCGTCCTCACCTTTATCCGTCGCAGCGCCGCCAAGGCCCTGACGGACGAGGAACTGGCCGCCATCGACCGTGCCCGCGAGCTCGTCATCGCGAGCTTCGGCGCTCAGTAGCTCAGCGGTAGATCCGAGCCCAGTGATCGATGTTGATGGCGAGGATCAATAGCTCGTCATCTTCGATACAAGCAATAATCCGATAGTTGCCGACATGGTATCGCCACAATCCTGCGAGGTTGCCGGTCAGTCCCCTGCCTCGCGAGCGGGGATCCTCGCCGCTCGCGGTCTCGCGGAGATACTCGATGATGCGTCTTGCGGTCGGCTTATCGAGCTTGCGGAGCTGTTTCAGTGCGCGTGGTGACAGCTCAGCCCTCCAGGCCAAGGATCTTCACCGCCTCGTCGAGGCTCACCGATGCGACTCGACCGGCGCGGATGTCCTCGAGCTCAGCCTGCAGTGAGTAGGCCAGCTCGATGTCCTCAAGCGCTGACTCGATGGCGCGATTCATGTAGAACGACTTCGTTCGTCCCGTCCGCTGCGCAAGGGCCGTAAGCCGGGCATCGATCTCGGGATCGAGCTTGACGGAGCGAGCAACACGTGCCGTAGACATGCGTCCTCCTCAACAGTGACTACGCGTAGTCTACACCCCCGAACCGTCAGTTGGAAGGGCGAATTGAAGAGGAAGATGGGTGGGTGGGAGCACCAGGCTCATGGGACAACAGCGCCGTGAATAAAGCGCGAATTCGCATATATCGTGCACGGTGTTCGATAAGTGGTCGCAGGTCCCGTCGGAGCGTGCGCGAGAGTGTTACCGTGAGCGCATTCCAGGCCCCGGCCTCGTCAATGAAGACCCAAGGAGCACACATGAGCACCGACCCCCGCGTCGCCATCACCGCCGCCAACACCGCGCTCGGCATCGAATTCGGCTCGACCCGCATCAAGGCCGTGCTGATCGGCCCCGACCACGAGGTGCTCGCCACCGGCGGCCACGGGTGGGAGAACCACCTCGAGGGCGGCCTGTGGTCCTATCGCCTCGACGAGGTCGTCGCCGGCCTGCAAAGCGCCTACGCCTCCCTGGTCGCGGACGTGCGCGAGCGCTACGACGTCACCCCCACGTCCTACGGCTCGATCGGTATCTCCGCGATGATGCATGGCTACCTCGCCTTCGACGCGGACGACAACCTGCTCGCGCCCTTCCGCACGTGGCGCAACACCAACACGGGACGCGCCGCTGACGAGCTCACCCGCCTCTTTGGCTTCAACATCCCCCTGCGCTGGTCGATCGCCCACCTGCATCAGGCGGTCCTCGACTCCGAGGAGCACGCGCCGCGCGTCGCCCACCTGACGACGCTGGCCGGGTGGGTCCATCATCAGCTGACGGGACGCCACGTCCTGGGCGTCGGCGACGCCTCGGGTATGTTCCCGATCGACTCGACCACGGGCACCTATGTGGAGTTCTACCTTGATCAGTACGAGGCCATGGTCGAGGGCCTGGTCCCGTGGCGTCTGCGCGACATCCTCCCGACCGTGCTGAGCGCCGGCGAGGACGCGGGCATACTGACTCCCGAGGGCGCCGCGCTCATCGACCCGACCGGGACGCTGCGGCCCGGCATCGCGCTCTGCCCGCCCGAGGGCGATGCGGGCACCGGCATGATCGCGACCAACGCGATCGCGCAGCGCACCGGAAACATCTCGTGCGGCACCTCGGTCTTCCTCATGGCGGTCCTCGAGCGCTCCCTCGCGCAGCTGCACACCGAGATCGACATGGTGACCACCCCCGACGGCTCGCCCGTCGCGATGGTCCACTCGAACAACGGCGCGTCCGAGATCGACGCATGGGTGGGCTGGTTCGCGGACTTCGCGCGCCTCGTCGTCGCCGACGTGAGCGTCCCCGCGATCTACGACGCGCTGTACAACCACGCGCTGACCGGCGAGGCCGACGCCGGCGGCGTCATGGCCTACAACACGCTGTCCGCCGAGCCGCTCGTCGGTCAGGAGGCCGCGCAGCCCGTGTTCACGCACACCGCCGAGGCGTGCGTGAACCTCGCGAACGCCGTGCGAGCCCAGCTCATGAGCGTCTTTGCAGCCGTGCGCATCGGCACATCCTGCGCGAGGAGGGGGTGCGCCTCGACTCGCTCTTCGCCCATGGCGGCCTCTTCAAGACCCCGGGCGTCGCCCAGCAGATCCTCGCCGACTCGCTGAACATCCCCGTCTCCGTTGGTGACACCGCGGGCGAGGGCGGAGCGTGGGGTATCGCGGTGCTCGCGCGCTACCGTGCGGTCCTCGCGGGGGGGCGAGGCTGGCCTCGCGCTGCCGGAGTACCTCTCCGAGCGCGTCTTCGCGGGCGCCTCGGTCTCGACTCTGGAGCCCACCGCCGAGGGCGTGGCCGGGTACGAGCGCTCGACGCCTACCGCGCGGCCCTGCCCGGCAGGTCATCGCCCCGCGCGCCCCGCGCCCGCGCGCGCCCGCGCCCCCGCCCCCGCGCCCCCGCCCGCGCGCTGTCCAGACTCTGCATCACCATATGTTTACCCAAAAATGTCGCACGTAATTCCCCTCGACCTATTTCAAACATTGAAATCGGATCGTTGGAATTCCGGGCAAATCTCGATACCTAATAAAAGGTAGGGGAACCAAATTACGTGCAACATTTGGGGAGGGCGGGACGAAGCGAGGGGGTCGGCTCGCCCCGGCCCCGGCCTCGTCGATTCAGCGAAACCCGCTACGATTACTCCCATGGGTAAAGCTAGCCGCCGTAAGAAGGTCACCGATCCCGCCAAGCTCAAGGCATATCGCCCGCCGATCCCCTTCGTCGCGCGCCCCTTCGAGGGCCTACCGAAGGAGATTGAGCTGGTCGCTATGCGCGAGCTCATCCCGGCGGCCACGCTGACTGCACGCACCGACGCCGACCATGGCGCCGTCGAATTCGACTTCGTTACTCTTCTGCCTGAGGGACAGCCCGCAATGATTCGTCCCGACGGTCGAATCCTTGTCGCTCTGCAGACCCGCTCGAACTCCGCGGACCTCAGTCACGACGCGGGTGCTGCGCTGCTCGCGGCCATCGCCGCGAAGGAAGCGGGCGACGAGGGCGTCATCTCGATCGACGTGCGCGAGCCGTCTGAGCGTCTCCAGGACATCCTCGACCTCGACAGCTTCACGGACATGAAGCTCGAGGAGGATTTCTCCTTCTGGTTCGACCCCGCCGATGAGATCGACGAGTCGACGCGCCGCGCCCTCGATCAGAACCGCGAGGAGATCATTCCGACCGAGCCCGTGCCCGGCGTTCCCGGAGCGTACTGGTGCGAGATGAACCGTAACTTCGTGCGTTTCCTGACGGACAATGACGAAACCAAGCTCTTTGACGCGCTGGCCCGCCTGGCTGCGCGCGGCGAAGCCAACGTCGGTGAGGGTTCGCGCTACGTGGGCTCTTTCCGGGCGTGTGGCCTGGTCGTCCCTGTGTTCGAGTTGTCTGAGGGGGCAAGTGCGAGCGATGTCGCGCCCGGCACGCAGGCTCTCGCGAGGGCTCTTGCCGAGGCGCTCACCGTGACTGAACGCCTGAATGACAAGGAGCGTCGCGCCCGCCAGGGGTTAGTGTCTCGCGCGGTGACGATTCGCTGAGCATATTTTTACCTTCTGTTTAGGAAGCTTTGTCGATCACATTACGGGTGGTGGGGCGCGAGAGTGGCCCACCACCCGTAGACTATGACGTGTGAGCTATCCCAGCGGATCACGAAGTTCCCACCCGCAGCGCGTCGCCGCCGTCATCTATGCGCACAATGTCGGTCGCGCCGTCGCCGCCACCGTGCGCGCGTGCCGCGCCATACCCGGCGTTGACCTTCTCATTGTCGTCGATGATGGGTCCACCGACGACACCGGGCGTGCCGCCAGGGCCGCTGGAGCCGTCGTCGTGCGCCACTCCGTCGAGCGTGGGCGCGCCTCGGCCATTGAGACCGGCGTGAAGGTTGCCGCCATGCGCGACCGCCCCGACGGTCCGCCCCGCCACATCCTCCTCCTCTCGCCCGACCTGGGCGAATCCGCCGTCGAAGCCACCGCCCTGGTCGAGGCCGTCTTCGCCCGACAGGTCGACATGGCGATCGCCGTACCGGCCACCGGTCGCGAATACTCCGGCTACGGCCCAGCGGTCGTGCGCCGCCTCATCCGCCGCAAGACCGGCTGGTACTGCCATTACCCCCTGAGCTACCAGCGGTGTCTGACGCGCGAGGCCATCGAGGCGGCCATGCCCTTCGCGGGACGCTACGCGCTCGAAGCTGCGATGACGATCAGCGTCCTGCGCGCCGGATTGTCCGTCATGGAGGTCCCCTGCAACTTCACGCACTCGGGCGCGGACCGCTCTCTCGGCTCGCTCAATCGTCCGGCGCGCATGTTCGACGCGGTGCGAGCCACCGTCAGCCAGGTCTTCCACTCCGACGCCCGCTCGAAGCGCCGAGCCGACCATGAGCAGGGGATCGGTGTGCCCTACCCTGCCCCGGCCTCGTCGCGCGACGAAGCGGAAGCGGTCGACTCTCCCGGAGCGCGCCGGACGGAGATGGTCGGGTGAAGCGCCCGGATCGATTAGTCGTCGGACGCGTCGTCGCGACCTGGTGGCTGCCGGTCGTTGTTGCCTGCGCGGTCGGCGGCCTCTACGTGTGCTTGTCGCTGGGGCAGTGGCGCGCGCTCGTCGCGCCCTCCTGGGACCTGGGGATCTTCGCCGAGGCCGTCCAAGCCTACTCGCGCTTCGAGGCGCCCATCGTCCCCATCAAGGGGCCGGGCTACAACCTGCTGGGCGATCATTTCCATCCGATCCTGGCGCTGCTGGGGCCGGTGTATCGGCTCTTCCCTTCCGCGCTCACTCTCCTGGTTGTCCAGGATGTCTTGATCGCTGTGTCGGTTCTGCCGGTGGCTCGCTTGGCGCAGCGCCTGTTCGGGCGTGGGGGTGCGGTGATTGTGGGTCTCGGCTACGGGCTGGGCTGGGGGCTGCAGGGCGCGGTCGGCGCGCAGTTTCACGAGGTCTGCGTGGCGGTTCCGCTGCTGGCCTTCGGGGGTGTCGCCTTCGTGGAGCATCGGTGGGGCGCGTGCATGGGGTGGCTGGCTCCGCTGGTCCTCGTCAAGGAGGACCTGGGGCTGACGGTGTTTATGGCGGGCCTCGCGCTCGCGTGGCGTGGGCGCGGCGAGGGGCGGCCCGCGGTCCTGCGGGGCCTGGCGTACGCGTTGTTCGGTATCGTCGCGTTTGTGGTGACGGTGAAGGTGTTGCTGCCCGCCATGAATCCCGCGGGCACGTGGGCCTACTCCCTCGATGGGGCCGCGACCGGGGCGGGCACACCTATGGATGGATCCACCGCGGCGCGTGGGCTTCCATCCCTGTGGGACATCCTGACGACCCCCTCTGTCAAGCTTGCGACGCTCCTCGTTCTTCTCGCGGGGGCCGGCTTCGTGGGCAGCGCCTCGCCCTGGTTCGCCCTCGTCCTGCCAACGCTCGCCTGGCGATTCGCGGGCTCCGTCGAGTCCTACTACGTGTGGGACTCGTGGCACTACAACGCCGTGCTGGTTCCCATCGCCGCCTGTTCCCTGCTCGACGTCATGAGCCAGTGGCTCGCGCCGGAGTGCGCCGCCGCCGAGACTGGCGCGGATTCAGAGGACGAGGCCCCGGCCTCGTCGACGCGTCGGTGGCGCGTGGCCGCGTGGGCGGTCGCGTGCGTGCCCGCCGTATCCCTGGCGCTTACGGCCTCGTTCCTGCCCCTGTGGAAGCTGCCGACTCTCGTGGAAAGCCCGCGCATGGCGGCAGCCCAGGGCGCGCTCAATGTCGTGCCCGCGGGGACCAGCGTCGAAACCGACACGACGCTGCTGGCCCGGCTGGTGCCCGGGCGCGACGTCTACTGGGTGGGCACGACCGTCGGCATGGATACCCCGCCCGAGTATGTTGTCGTCGACCGGCAGTCCTACGCGTGGGGCGGTGCCGAGGTTGACGCCGAGTCCTGGGCCAGTGCCGCGCACCCCGGCCACACCTACGAGACGGTCTACGCCGAGGCGGGCTTCCGGGTCGCCCGCCGCACCTCGTAATACGCAAAGTGCCGCGCAGCGGTGAAGATCGGCGTAAGCCATGTGGATCGACAGAACTACACGCGTGTGGAGCTCATGGATGTCTCCGGGGCCTCGTCCAGTTTGTTTCGACTCAGTTGCTCAGACCCACGATCCTTCTCAGTTCCCCGGGGCAATCACGATCATCCATTGCTCGGTCAGCAACATGCCAATTGCCGTGGCGATCTTTGCTGGTGAAGGTGCTGTGTGTGGCTGGGACTAGAGAGTGATAGTCAGACCCATAGCGGCAGGTGTTCAAGGTGAGGGCGGCAGGTGTGCCGATGCGGAATCAGGTGGGCAGTGCGCCTCCGAGAAAATGCTTGTTGCGTTGGGCGCTGCACCCGATCCGTGGGCATTGCACCTCTTCTGATCGGGTGCAGCGCGACGCAAAGGGTGCAGCGCGACGTAAAGGGTGTAGCGCCCCGTAACGGGTGCAGTGCGACGTAAAGGGTGCAGTGCTCGCCGGGACTAGACGGTTGCTCCACCGGTTTCATTCGCGATTGAACACGTTGTCTGGATGAGAAGGATCGTGTGGAGCATGGGGTGTTCCGAGCCGGCTCTTCGAAGGTGTGCACCTGCTGCGAATCCCCTGGCTGCATGTGGTCGACAAGGTTACTTTTGCGTCTCCTGCCTGGGGGTGGGCGATCTGCTGGTCGCACGCGGCCGCAATGAAATGAACAGCGGTGACGGGACGCCACGTGTCGCCGGTGTGATCGCCCCTATTTCGCCGTGCGCAGGCGCAGCGAGTTGAGGACCACGAACACGGACGAGCAGGCCATCGCGGCGCTGGCCAGCATGGGGGAGAGCAGCCCCGCGATCGCGAGCGGCACCATCAGCACGTTGTAGAAGAACGCCCAGAACAGGTTCTCCTTGATGATGCGAAGCGTCCGGCGCGACACTCGGATCGCGGTCGCCGCCGAGGTCAGGGACGAGTTCATGAGCGTCATGTCCGCGACCTCGATCGCGACGTCCGTGCCCGAGCCCATCGCGATGCCCAGGCCCTTCGTGCTCGCCTGCGCGAGGGCGGCCGCGTCGTTGACGCCGTCGCCCACCATCGCGACCGTGCGCCCCTCGGCCTGGAGGGAGGCGACGGTGTCTCGTTTGCCGTCGGGCAGGACGCCCGCGATGACGCGGTCGATCCCGACCTGGTCTGCGACGTGGCGCGCCGCGGCCTTGTTGTCGCCCGTCAGGAGGATCGGCTCGATGCTGAGCTCGCGTAGCTGAGCAATCGCATCAGCCGACGACTCCTTGACCGTGTCGCGCACGACGAGAGCGGCAATCGCGCGGCCATCGACCCGCTCGGGAATCACCAGGGACGAGGCCGTGGCCCCCTCCCGCTCGCCCGTTGAGGATGCGGTGGCGTCGTGGGTGGGGGTACCGGTATCCCCGGTCGCGCTGCCGCCGGAGGTGGGTGCGCCATCGGCGGTCGCGGCCTCGGTGCGGGAGGTGATGGTGCCGGTGTAGCCGGCGGCGTTCACGACGGCCTCGAGTTCCTCGTCGGTGTGGGGGGAGGTGAGCGTGATGCGCGCGGATTCCGTGGCGAGGTTGACCTCGGCGCTCACGCCGTCGAGTTTGCCGAGCTTGCGTTCGACGCGGCGCACGCAGGACGCGCAGGTCATGCCGCCCACGCTCATGGTGAGGGTCGCGAGGGGCAGATCGGCGTCGGGGCCGGGGAGTGCGATGGGTGCGGGCGCCTCGGGCGTGGCGGCGACTGTCGCCGGGGTGGAGGTTGCCGTTGAACCCAGGTTCGGCGCGAGGGCTGCGACGACGGCGGAGGCGCCCGAGGCCTCGGCCTCGCGCACCGCGTCGAGGAGAGAATCGGGCACGTCGACGCCCAGGGATGCGAGCCACGACGGGCGGCCGACGAGCACGCCGCCGCGGGCGGTGAGGCCGACGACGCCGAGTCCGGGCTGGTTCGCGAACGCGGTCACGGGCACGAGAGAAATACCTCGGGAGGATGCACCCGACGTGATCGCGCGGGCGACGGGGTGTTCGGAGAGGGATTCGACGGAGGCGGCCAGGGATAGGGCCGAGGCCTCGTCCACCTCAGGGGAGCCGCCCGCGCCGGGAGCGACCGCGACGGACTCGAGGGACATGACGCCCGTGGTGACGGTGCCCGTCTTGTCCAGGAGCATGGTGTCGATCGAGCGCGTCTGCTCGAGGATTTCCGCGTTCTTGATGAGGATACCCAGCTGCGAGGCGCGCCCCGACCCGACGAGGATCGCGGTGGGCGTGGCCAGGCCGAGCGCGCACGGGCACGCGACGACCAGGACGGCGACGGCCGCCGTGAACGCGGCCTGCACGCTGCCGCCCGCGAGCAGCCACCCCGCGAGGGTCAGCAGGGAAACAAGGATGACGATGGGCACGAACACGCCGGAGATCTGGTCCGCGAGGCGTTGGACGGGGGCCTTGCCGGCCTGGGCCTCGGCGACCATGCGCCCGATCTGCGCGAGCGTCGTGTCGGATCCGACGCGGGTGGCGCGCACCAGCAGGGAGCCCCACGTGTTGACGGTCGCGCCCGTCACCGCGTCGCCGGGGGACGCGTCCACGGGCACGGATTCGCCCGTGAGGAGCGAGGTGTCCAGGGCGGAGGAGCCCTCGACGATGATGCCGTCGGTCGCCACCTTCTCGCCGGGGCGCACCGCAAAGAGGTCGCCGACTTGCAGGGACGAGGCGGGAACGACGCTCTCCGTGCGCTCGCCGGTCGCAGGGTCGTTGCGCACGAGCGTCGCCTCCTTGGCGCCCATGCGCAGCAGCGAGCGCAGCGCGTCGCCCGCGCGGTAGCGTGCGCGCGCCTCCAGGTAGCGGCCCGTCAGCAGGAACACGACGATCATGCACGCGCCCTCGAAGTAGATCTCCGCGTGGCCGGCGTGCGCCGCGCGCGGGATGAGGCTCATCTGCATGCGCATGCCGAGCATGCCGGCGCCGCCCCACAGGAGGGCCCACCAGCTCCACAGCGTGGAGGAGACGACGCCGAGGGAGACCAGCGTGTCCATCGTCGTCGACCCGTGGCGCCCGGCCGCGAAGGCCGCCCGGTGGAAGGGCCACGCGCCCCACGTGACCACCGGGATAGAGGCCGCCGCGACGACCCACTGCCACCCGGTGAACTGCCAGGCGGGCACCATTGATAGGAGCATCGCGAGGATGCCCAGCGGCGCGGAGACGATGAGGCGTCGGCGCAGGTCGGCGGCGTGGGCGCGGGTGCCCTCGCCCACCTGGGGGGTGGGGGCCGAGGCCTGGGATGCGCCGTGCGAAGAGGCGGTAGCTGTGTGGTCGTGCGTCACGGAATGAGTAGACATGGGTACCCTCCGGGGGTATGTATCGGGCGAAAGGAAACGAGGCCGGGGAAGGTGCCCCGGCCTCGTCGTTGAGGCGTGGAAGTTCTCAGAAGTCGCGCGAGATGCCGGTCAGCGTGAAGCCGGCCTCGGACACTGCGTCGCTCAGAGCGGCGTCGTCGAGGGGCTTGTCGGTCAAAACCGTCACCGTGGAGGTAGCGCCCGAGTTGAGGATGACGTCGACGTTCTTGACGCCGGGGATCTCACCCAGCTCTTCCTTGACGCTCATCACGCAGTGGCCGCAGGTCATGCCGTCGACGGACAGCTCGATGGTGCGATCGATCTCGGTGGTCATGGTGTCTCCTTGTGGTTAGGACTTGATGAGGCGTGCGATGGCCGCGGCCGCCTCGTCGACTTTGGCCTGTGCGGCCTGGTCGGATTCGCGCGCCGCCGTGACGACGCAGTGGTTCATGTGGTCTTTGAGCAGGTTAACCGCGACGGAATCGAGCGCGGACTGGACGGCTGAGACCTGTGTGAGGATGTTGATGCAGTATTCGCCCTGCGAAATCATGCGCTGCAGTCCGCGCACCTGACCCTCGATGCGGCGCAGGCGCGCGAGGTGATTCTCGGTGTTGCCATGGTAGCCGTGTTCGTTGCTCATGCTTCATACGATACCCCTAGGGGGTATCGATGTCAAGGGGTGTTCCCGTTCCCCATGTCACCTCCCCTGGCGTCCCTCCAACCACCTCTCGTAGGGTGGAGACACAGTGGAGCGGAAGGAGGGGACATGAAGCGACGCTCACGTCGGCGCTATCGCGCGATCCGCCGCGTCCCCCAGGCCTACCCCGGCCTCTACCTGCGCCTCAAAGTCGCCCCCATCGTCCCCGCCCTTGCGGCCACGGTCGCCGTCGGCGCCCTCGCCGAAATCCCCGCGCTGCCCGAGGACGTGCGTGCTCGCGCGCGTTCCCTCTCCGACGACATGGGCACCGTGATCAGCGAAAAATCGCAGCGCATCTTCTTCGATACCCCGGGCCTCGACACGCTCCTCATTCGCTCCCTCTCACACGTCGCGCGGCGCACCGCGACCGTGGGACGCGCGTGGGCGCGAGCGGTCGTGGCCATCGGCGCGGATAGGGACGGGCGCATGGCCCGCATGCTGCCCCTCATCCCCAGGCGCGGGTACGACGCCCTCATGACCGGAATGCTGACGATCGGCACCGCCGTGGGTGCCCTGCGCGGCGGCGCGGTCCACGTCGCCCTCCTGCGCGACTCCGATGCCGACCCGGCCTTCCAGGACCCGCTCCCCGGTCACCCCGAGGCCCAGATCCGCCGCGTCGACGCACCCGCGGTCCTGTCCGACATGTGCGCCGACATCGACGAGCTCTACTGGTCGCGCACGATCGGCCCCGCCGTCAAAATCACGCGCGTCGGCGAGGGCGAGGCGCGCCGCTGGCTCCTCTCCCTGGTCGGCACCGAGTCCATGACCTGGCGCTCCACGAACAACCCCGCCGACATTGAGACGAACATTCGCCTCATGCTCGGCCTGGAGGCCTCGATGAGCGTCGGCGTCGTGCGTGCGATCCACGCCGCCATGGAACGCGACGGAGTGCCCGCGCAGCGGTGGACACGCGAGCCCGTCCTCATCTGCGGCCACTCCCAAGGCGGTATCGTGGCCGCCGCCCTCGCCTCGGTCCCACCCGACGAGGCCGGGGTGAACGTCGTCGGCATCCTGTCCACGGGCGGCCCGAATCGCCGCATCCGCGTGCGCCCCGAAGTGGTGACCATCGCCGTCAACCATGACCAGGACGTCATGCCGAGCCTGGACGGCTCACCCGACCGCGCCCCCGACCGGCGCGTCACCGTCGGGCGCAGCCTCGTGCGGCCTCGGACCCGCCCCCTCTACTACGCGCACTCCTCCTCGACCTACACGGAGACCGTGCGACTCCTCGAGCGCAAGGTACGCGTCACCCCCTGGGGCAGGTTGGCCTCGGCGATGGCGGCCCTCCAAGATTTCCTGCCCACCCCGGGTGAGCCGACGCGCGTCATGCACTTTGAGATCTGGCAAGACATCCTCACCCCCACCACTGAGGGCACGTGGGACACGGTCGCCGCGCTCGAACGCGCCAGCGCCTACGAGCCCGCCATCTACCCGATCGACTACGCGACCACCGCGCGTCGCCTGCCGCGCGTCGCCCGCGTTCGTCGTCGCCGACCCTGCGTGTGCGCCGCAGTCGCTTCGCTTCTCCCCTTCAGAAAGGATCGCTCATGACCGAACCTCACGCCCCCCTGCGCGAGGTGCGCCGATGGATGCGCGTCTCGACCCCCGTCAATAAGGCCGCGTCGTCGGGTCTGCGCGGCCGACTCCCACAGATCGCAGGGCCGCTCATGATCGGCGCGCTCGGCGTGGGCGCGATCGGTGCCGGCATTGCGTGGCGTGCCCTGGCCTCGACGCGCGGAACCGGGCGCACGCAGCGTTTCACGGACCTGGTTTCGTCCGCGCTAGAGGCAGCCTTCCCGGAGACGTTTATCGACCATGCCGCCACCTCCGGTTCGCGCGCCCCAGTGGAGGGCGCGCCCGGGGCGCCGCGCCGCGTCGTCAACGTTGAGGTTGGTGAGGGCTTCGGACGCCCATCCCTCGTATCGATCGACGTCGTGGTGTCCGCGTCAGACGAACTGGCGCACGTGGAGGCTGCGACGCGCGCTCTCGACGTGGCTACCCGCGTGACCTGGAATAACGACGATATAGTTCCCGTCAGCGTGCGAGCCCGCGTCCTTCTCGCCCACGCCGACGCCAGTGACCTCGAGGCGCCCGGCGCCCAGTCCAACACCGTCGTCGACATGAGTGCCCTCGGTTTCGCCGACGAGATCGCGCGCCCCGACGAACTCTACGACCGCTACGGCGCGCCCGAGGGCGACCCCGCCTGGAGGCCGTGACCGGCAGCTGAGAGTCGGCCTCGTCGATACAGGCAGAAACGGGATGGGCGGCGAGGCGCGAACCCGCGCACCCGCCGCCCCAACCCCGCCCAGGCTCAGGCTTCCCAGCGCGCTAGGCGCTCGGACAGGCCGACGTAGGTCGCGGGGGTCAGCGCCAGGAGGCGCTCCTCCACCTCGGCGGGCAGACCCAGGCCCGCGATGAACTCACGCATGTCGCGCGCGCCCACCTCGTGGCCGCGCGTCAGCTCCTTGAGGCGCTCGTACGGGTTCGCCATGCCGGTCGCGCCCGCGATCGCGGCGGCGCGCATCGCCTGCTGGACGGCCTCGCCGAGCACCGCCCAATTCGCATCCAAATCGCGGGCCATGCGCGCCGCGTTAATCTCGATACCGTCCAGGCCGCGCACCAGGTTGTCGTAGGCCAGCACCGCGTGACCGAACGCGACGCCCACGTTGCGCTGCGTCGTCGAATCCGTCAGGTCGCGCTGCATGCGGCTGGTCACCAGCGTCGACGCCAGCGAATCCAACAGCGCGTTCGACACCTCCAGGTTCGCCTCCGCGTTCTCGAAGCGAATCGGGTTCACCTTGTGCGGCATCGTCGACGAGCCCGTCGAACCCTGCGCCGCCAGGTTCTGGTGGAAGTAATCCATCGAAATGTACGTCCACGCGTCCGTCGCCAGGTTGTGGGCGATGCGGCCCGCGCGCGCCACGTCCGCGTACAGCTCCGCCTGCCAGTCGTGCGACTCGATCTGCGTGGTCAGCGGGTTCCACGTCAGGCCCAGGCCCTCCACGAAAGAGCGGGCCAGCGTCGGCCAATCCGCGCCCGGCACCGACACGACGTGCGCGGCCCACGTGCCCGTCGCGCCGTTGATCTTGCCCAGGTACTCAGTGGCCTCGACGCGCTTGATCTGGCGGGACAGGCGGTGCGCGAACACCGCCATCTCCTTGCCGATCGTCACCGGCGTCGCCGGCTGTCCGTGCGTGTGCGCCAGCATCGGGACCGCCGCCCCGGCCTCGGCCAGGCCGCGCAGGCGATCCAGGAGCGCGCGGATCGACGGCAGCCACACCTGCTCGGTCGCCGCCTTAATCGTCAGCGCGTACGCCAGGTTGTTGATGTCCTCGGAAGTGCAGAAAATGTGGACGACCTCGCGCAGGGTCGGCAGCGTCGTCCCCTCGCCCAGCTTGCCGGCCGCGGCCTGAAGATACTCGCCGATCAGGTATTCGACGGCCTTGACGTCGTGGCGGGTGACGGCCTCAAACTCGCCCAGGCGCTTAATATGATCGGCTCCGAAATCGCGGGGCAGCGCGCGCAGGTAGTCGCGCTCCGCATCCGTCAGCGTCGGCGCGCCCGGCAGGACACCGTTGTCTAAGAGAAAAATCAACCATTCGATCTCGACGTGCACGCGCGCGCGATTCAGGCCCGCCTCGGACAGGTAATTCGCCAGCGGCGCGGCCACCGCGCGGTAGCGCCCGTCCAGCGGGCTGAGCGGCTCACCCCCGCCCGCCAGGTCCGAATAGCCGTGGGCAGTGGAGAACAGTGTCATCGTGTCGCTCATACCCCTATCTTCCCAGAGTGCCGTGCCTCCGGGACGCTGAGTCCGCTCGGCGGTTCCGTGGCGTGGGTAACGCACGAGGCCGGGGTTGCTGTGTGCTGAACGCGCGCGCATGGGCCTCGACCAGTAACCGGCCGCTATCCACAACGAAGGTACGCGGGATCCCGTCATACACAGGGGATAGTGCGCGCGTCGGGCTATCCACAGGCAGCCTCCTGCGGGTGGAGGCTTTCCTGGCCTCGGGCGTAGCGTTCCGATTGAATCTAAACCGCTTGCGCCCATGGGAGTCACCATGATTGATACGCTCGGCCCCTCCGGGGCACTCAACTCCGCCAACGGCTTCATCGATGGACTACGCGCCGTCCTCACCACCGCCACCTGCGCTCAATGGACGGGCACAGGAGGTGACTCCTACAGGCTCGCCAGGGACGAGGCCGTGGCTCAGGCGCAGGTTGTCCTTGATGACATCCAGGCAGCTGTGGACCTCGTGCCCTCCGTCGGCTCGTGCGCCAAAGGACGAGCGGACCTGCAACCCTCCGGATTTAGCGCAAGTTCGGGGACGTGGTGACCATGGCCTTCGATCCGCATCGCGATACCTCCGTCGTCTCCGGTGCCTTCAGCGTCGACGTGAACCAGCTGTGCAGCGTATACACGCTTCTCACCTACGAAGAGACCCTCTCAATCGGACCTGCAAAGGCCGCCCTGAACACCGCCCTGTGGGAGGCCGACCTGGGCGCGACGCTCTTCCCCGACGCCACCGCGGGACTCATCGACGCGATCAACACGGCCTTAGAGGCCCTGGGAACGCTGGAATCCACCGTGAACTCTCTGCTGTGGAAACTACAGGATGCGGCTCTGACCTACGGCGACGCGGAATCCATGGCCTCCCTCTGGGAAGCCGTCCCCGGCAGCCCGATGGGACCACAGCTCACGGCCGGTGGCATCGCCAGGTATGCCGTGGCTGGCGGAATGCCAGGTGCGGTCCGCAACGCCGTCTTCCACATGGAACAGGACATCGCCACGCGCGCAGGAGTCCCTTGGCTTCCCACCGTCATAAGTCCCGTAGAGGCGTTTGTCGCCGGGGGGAGGGATATGAAAAACACGGTGGTCAGCTTCCTGGTGTTCACATTCCACGGCGACGAGCAATCCGGCGCCCAGTTTCAACGCGACCTCGGACGAGTTGCCCTCGACCTGAACTCGTGTCCGGCATACAGGTTCGCGGTGCGCCAACTGGCGGGTGTCGGCGTCAGTCGTAACATCAACTCGAACTCGACATCTTCAGAGGCTGGAATCGCCGCGCTGATTAGCGTGTGGCTGACACGACGCGGGATTAACCATGGACTTAGCTACGGGGTCGCAGTCACCGGCTCCGGCCAGACGCGGGTCCACCACAATGGAGCTGCCCCTCTCGTACCGCCAAACGTCCTGGCAGCACGAACCCAGGCGACCCTCGCCGCAATGCCGGACACCGCCCCCGACAGCCACTACGAGGGAGCAGCCACCAGCGCCGACATCATTGATCACATCAGCGACATGCGCGGCGGCGACTCTAACAACGGCGAAATTGCCATTGAAGAACACGTGACAGTCGGCGAGGATGGGACCCTCACCCGATCGTGGACCGTCGACATCCGCGGTACACAGTCCTTTGGAATCGGCGAGACGGGACCGCAAGACACGCTCGCCAACCTTCAAGGCGTCGGCGCCATGTCCTCCGACCAACTCGACGCCATAAAGGAAGCCATGGATGCGGCAGGCATCGCGCCCGGCGAAGCCGTCGAGTTCGCCGGACACTCCCAAGGCGGCATCATGGCAACCCAGATGGCCGCCGACCCGACCGTGCGGGCCCGATACAACGTCGTCTCCGTCGTCACCGCAGGATCCCCCACGGCCACAATCGCCCCCGACGACGTGCCCGTCCTCGCCTACGAGAACTTCGGCGACATCGTCCCGGGCTGCGACGGGACCGCCACGCGTGGCGACAACGTCACCACCGTCATGTTCCACGACTACGAAGCAACGTGCGACGCCTCCGATCCTGTTCCCTGCTCGCACTCCGTCTCCGTGTACGTCGACGAAATCAGGGCATCCCTAAGTGCCGCCACGGCCTCGTCCGACCCGGGCCTGAGAGCGCTCGCGACCGCCGAGGCCAGGCGCACTCAGGCCCTGGGACTCACCCACAACACGCAGACCACCATTCACCACTACCAAACGAGGCGCATCACCGCTAAGTGATGCGCCCCGAAGGAGGGAAGGTCAGACTAGTCGCGATCATCGTCCTTATCGCGCAGGACACCCGACACGATGGAGGCCACCACCGACGTAATGACCGCGCCCGCCAGGCACGACCAGAAGCCGCCCGTCGTCATAGAAATTCCCAGCGACGTGGACAGCCACCCCGTCAGCGCGAAGAGAAGCGAGTTCGTCACCAGGGCGAACAAGCCGAACGTGACGAGGTAGAGGGGGAAAGCTAGCGTCTTGACGACGGGCTTGATGATCGAATTCACGAGCGTGAACAAGAAGGCGATGACCGCGAACGCGATGATGGTCTCGAAGGTCGAGGCCGACGGCAGTGAAATCGACGGGACCACAAGAGTCGTTACCCATAGGCCGACCATTGTTGCAATCAGCCGAGCAATAAAATCCATCCGCTTATTCTTGCGCACTGGGACGTTGCTTGCACAGCGCACCCCCATGGGATAGGACTACACACATGAGCAACCTGCGCTTTCGGCCCGCCGTCCACTCCCTGCCCCGCTACGTGCCCGGTAAATCAGCGCCCGGCGCCGTCAAAATCTCATCCAACGAAATGCCGACCCCGCCCAGCCCCGCGGTGCTGGAAGCGGTCGCGCGCGAGCTGGAGACGATCAACCGCTACCCCGACCTGACGGCTGCCCCCCTGCGGGAGGCACTCGGCGAGCGCTTCGGGGTCGGCTCCGACCAGGTATGCGTGGGCACTGGCTCCTCGGCGATTCTTGTGGCCGCTCTGTCCACCGTCTGTCAGCCCGGCACCCGGGTGGTCTTCCCATGGCGCTCCTTCGAGTCCTACCCAATCGCCGTGCCGTCCGTTGGCGGTGAGGCCACCCCCGTGGCGCTCCTCCCGGATGGTAGCCACGACCTCGTCGGGATGCGCCAGGCCATCACCGCGGACACTGTCGCCGTCATCCTCTGCTCGCCGAATAACCCGACCGGCCCGGCCCTCACCTTCGAGGAGATAGCCTCCTTCGTCGCGGCCGTACCCGACGACGTCATGATCATCGTCGACGAGGCCTATATCGACTTTGCGACCAAGCCCGGCGTGCGCAGCGCGGTCCCGCTCATCGAGTCGCACCCCAACGTCGTCGTCATGCGCACATTCTCCAAGGCACACGCCCTGGCTGGCCTTCGCGTGGGATACGCGATCGGTGAGACCGAGGTCATCGGCGCGATCCAGGCGCTCCTCGTTCCCTTCGGCGTCAACTCGCTCGCGCAGGCCGGCGCCCTTGCCTCCTTGAAGGACGCCGAGGCCGTGGACAGTGGCGTCGCCCGGATCGTTGCCGAGCGTGAGCGTATCGTTCCAGCCCTGCGTACCCTCGGATACGACATCCCCGACACACAGTCAAACTTCTACCTGCTGCGCGGAAGTGTCCATGGCCTCGTCGAAGCGAGCGCACGCGCCGGACTCATCGTCCGTCCGTTCCGCGAAGGCGTGCGCGTGTCCGTAGGCTCGCGCGAACAAAATGACCTGTTCCTGTCTGTGGCGACCCAGTTCGCACGCGTCGAGGGCATCGGCAAATAGGGGGACAAGCGCCCGATCGGGGGCACCCAACCGCCTCGTGAAAAAGCTCCGTGCCTCGCGCGGACGGTCGCCGCACCCAGGGCAAGCGAAGCTACCGAACCAGGAGCGCCACGAACAGAAGCAGCGACCAACCGATCTCCGTGAAGCCGATCAGCCTGGGAGACAGGGGGCGCGAACGATGCCGACTCAGTGTCGGCATGACCCACGCTCGCACAGTCAGACACACCCACACGAGCACAGGCCACCCGGACAGGGCGCCCAGCAACCAGGCGGCGGCCACGACAACCAAGCAGCCCGCGTGATGGAGCGTGGCCCCCAGCGCCCAGCGCGGGTCCTTCCGGCCTCGGATCATCGAGCGCACCAGCGGAACCGTGCCCACGTAGTGCAGGGCGAACACCACGCACGCCGCCCACGCGTGGGCAGTGACCGCGTGCGGCGACCCGTCCGCCGTCGCCAGCGAAAAGGCAACAGGCCCCATGATGGAACCCGCCAGGATCGAGGCGGCTCGGGCGCCCAGGGAACGCTCACGCCTCTGCCACACCAGGTAGATCGCGGACGAGGCCAGCGGCGCGAAGGCGATGGCCCACCACAGCAGCTGGGGACGCATCGCGAGCAGCGTGATGCCGGGAACGGCCGCGAGAACGCCGTAGGTGATGATCGCGGGCACGATGTGGCTGCGGCGCTTCGCGGGGGTCTTGACCCACAGGCACACGGCCGAGAACATCAGGAAAGCCATCGCCCACGCGAGGAGCATGAGGACGACCAGCCACGAGAAGGTGAAGGATAGCGCCCAGCCGAGCAGTGGAGGGAAGGCCATCATCGTCCATGCGCCATGTTGGTCGGATACCCATCCGCGGCGCTGAAGTTCACGCATGCGCGCGCCGCTATGGTGGTGCGCTCGCGGGCGGTTGTTGGGATGGCTTGAAGCGTTGCCCGAGGCGTGTGTGGGAGTGGCGTGAGTGGTCGGCGCTGCACTGTGCATAGCCTTAGCTTAGTGAAGTAGTCCTGTGAGGCTCAATACTGAGCTGATCACAACGTGAGATGCGGAAGGGAACAATTCAACGACCGGTGAAATATGGTTGATATGTCCACATCAGACTCAGTTTCAACGCAATCTTCCCCTCCGACGCTGTCCTCCGAGGATCGCAGTGCCCGCATCGCGGTGACCGTTTTCCCGCTCCTCATCCTGGCGGCGTTCGCCGCCGCGATGATCACCCCCGCGACCTTTAAACCACTGGCTCCCGGCGTGCACTGGGCACTTGGCGTCATCATGTTCGGTATGGGCCTGACGCTGACGCTGCCCGACTTTGGGCTCATCGCGAAGCGTCCCCTGCCTGTCCTCGTCGGCGTCGTCGCCCAGTACCTGATCATGCCCCTCGTCGGTTGGGGCCTGTGCTACGCGTTCCGCCTGCCCGACGCTGTCGCCGTCGGCGTCATCCTGGTCGGCTGCGCACCCGGTGGCACCGCCTCGAACGTGATCTCCTACCTCGCGAAAGCAGACGTCGCCCTGTCGGTCACCATGACGTCAATCTCGACGTTGCTCGCGCCCCTGATGACCCCGATGCTCACCGCTTGGCTGGTCGGTTCGCGTATGCCCGTGGATGGTGAGGCGATGACGAAGAACATTTTGCTGATGGTGCTCGCTCCTGTCTTGGGTGGCTTTGTCGTGCGTTTGCTTGCGAACAAGGTTGTGGAAAGAATCCTGCCAGTTCTTCCGTGGGTTTCTGTCCTGGGTATCTGCTACGTGCTGGTTGTCGTCGTGTCGGGTTCGGTTGATAAGATTCTGACGTCGGGCGCCCTCATTATTGCCGTGGTTATCTGCCATAACCTGTTGGGCTACCTGTTCGGCTACCTCGCGGGGCGCGTGGGTCGCGGCTCGGATAAGGCTGCGCGTACAACCGCGATCGAGGTCGGCATGCAGAACTCGGCGTTGGCTGCGACGCTGGCGACGAAGCACTTCGCTGCTACCCCTGAGACCGCGCTCCCGGCAGCGGTTTTCTCGGTGTGGCATAACCTGTCAGGAGCGATCCTGGCGGTGTTTTTCCGTCGCTGGAAAAATGGTGGCCGGGCCTGACCGGACGAGGCCGGGGCTGGCTCGCATGAGAGTGTGTCCTCGGCGCTTCGGTTGCCTGTAGGCTGAATCGGGGGACGGCCCAAAGGGCCGTCCCCCGACGTGTCTGGCGATGTCAGTTGGGCGTTACTTCGTGCCCGCGGAAATACCGCAAATGTTGTTCAGCTGCAGGGCGTCAGACGCGAAGGTGGTCATCGCTTCCATCTGTTCGCCCGATGGGTTCAGCGTGGTGAAGTCGAAGTCCTTAATTGTCTCCAGGTCGGTGATGACCTTATCGAGGGCCGGCTTGACTTCCTTGTTGCTGACCTTGCTGGCGGCAGTCTTGTACGCGTCGAGCATCGTGTTGAACTGCTCCTTGGCGGCCTGAGGGTCGGTCAGGGAGGCGCCGTTGGTGGCGGCGGCCTGCTGAGCGAGCGTTAGGTTTGCGTTCTGGACCTCCTTGCAGGCATCCTCCTTGGACTGGGAGCCACAGGCTGCCATACCGAGCGGTAGAACGGCGACGAGGATAGCGGCGGCGATGCGACGCTTCATGGATACTCCTATGTGTTGATGAAGAATACGCCGAAAGTCTATCTCCTTTTAAGAGTTCGTGGGGTGACGCCCGCGTGATCCGTAACACCGCTCCATGTGTGTCGGCAGCTCGTAATCGACGCGCACGCTGCGCCACCAGTTCTCTGGGCGTTGCGTCGCCTATCTTGATTTCGGTCGGCACAGGCCTTGACCGTCTGACTTCTGCGCGCGCCTGGATCCTGGGGTTCGGAGTGTTAGCTCGCCGACCAGTCTTTGCTGCCCCGGGGTGCAGTTCACCTGCGTTGAGGGCTGACGAACCGCGACTCGCGCCACCCCCGTGCCCTGTCGCCGCGTGCATAGTACCTCGAGGTTCCGACACGAATGTCGCCACACCCCGGCCCGAACAGCCTGGGTGGACTGAATGTCGTCGAGGTGGTCTGTGATTTGGGTGCCGCGCGCTGCGCTGGGGTCCGCAGCACGGGGGGAACTTCAAGACTTGGACACGAGTGCCGCCACATCGCTCCTAGAATCCGCCGTTTTGCTGCCACATGGGGGGAATCGCATCATTAGAGCCGCGACACGCCGGCGCACCATTGTGTCATCTCGACTACGACGGGGGGAATTGCACCATTAGAGCCGCGACACGCCGGCGACACGCCGAAAGGAAGCTCCTAATGGTGCAAAACCCCCAATCTACCGCTCGGTTGGAGGATGTCGGAGGGTCCGATGGCAGCAGACGCGGGTGGCAGCAGGACCTGACGAGGCTTCAAAACTGCACAACGAGGCACAGGCCCACACCGCGAGCAGCCAGAAGCGAAGGCGCCACGGAAACAGGGTGATAGGACACCACAAAACCAACACGTCTTGTCCTTTAATCCCTTTAACCCAAGTTTTGCCCTCTAACCCCAGTAGGGTTACCTGGATGGGCCGGACTACGTGGAATACAAGAGTCGCCGGGACCTTGTGGTCCCGGCGACTGTCCGGTCGGGGTGGCGGGATTTGAACCCACGGCCTCTTCGTCCCGAACGAAGCGCGCTACCAAGCTGCGCCACACCCCGGTGCCGTTTGAGTATAGCCTTACGTCGCTGATAATCCCAAACCGAGACGAAGCGACCGAGGGAAGTGTGTGCCACGCCGCACGACTGTGGGGTCTGGCTGGCGCGGGTTAACGATGATCATACGGTTGCCGGTTGCGGCGTGGCTGGGATGGTGCGTCGCCGGTGTTAAATGTGCCCGGTGACCGCGAGTTGCTCGACTGGGTCCGCTGGTTGGGGGGCGCTGAGACGAGAGGGGTGTTCGTCTGTCAGAACCACTGGCGGGACGCGGAGCTGGGTGGACGCGGATAGGGGTTATGTCGGACTTTGATGTCGGGATCAACGGAGGCTACGCGGGGTGGACGTGGATGAGGGAGGCCTCGGGGCGTGTAGCGATGCGGACTTTTGCATAGGGAGAGGTTCCCAGCCCAGCGGAAACGTGCAGCCACGACGAAGAGCCGTCGGGCGTCTCCCAGCGGTTCAGGCCTTTGGCGTAGCGCCGTGCGATGTCGCAGTTTGTGATGATTGCGCCGACACCCGGTATTCCGATCTGGCCTCCGTGCGTGTGGCCCGCGAGGATGAGGTCGGACCCGGCGCGGGTGAGCGCGGAGACCACGCGCGTGTAGGGCGCGTGCGTGATGCCGAGGCGCAGGACTCCGGGAGCTTCCCACGACGAGGCTGGGGCCACCAGGCGGTCCCGGTTGATGTGGGCGTCGTCGGTTCCCAGGAGTGAGACGGTGGCGCCGGGCAACGACAGCGTGCCGCACGCGTTAGAGAGATCCACCCAGCCGGCGGCGCGCAGCTGGCGGACCATCGGGATGTAGGTGAGGTCGGGGACGACGCGCGCGGGGTGTGGTTTGGAGCGCGACAGGTAGCGGCTCCAGCGTTTGGGGATCGGCGAATAGTAGTCGTTGGATCCGAGGACGAAAGCGCCAGGATACGACAGGAAGGGGCGGTAGGCGTCCATCACCATGTCGAGGCCGACGGATGAACCGAAGTTGTCTCCTGTGGACACAATCATGTCGAAGCGTTCGGATGAGGCGACGTCGGAGAGGAACCGCAGGAGGAATTCCTGCCCGGCGAAGAGGTGTAGGTCGGCGATCTGGAGGATCGTCACTTCAGGGACGTTACGCTCGATGGGCACGTCGTAGCGGCGCAGGGTCGGCAGAGTGCGCTCGATCGAACCCCAGGCCAGGGCAGCTCCACCGGCGGCCAGTCCAGCGAGTCCCAGCCCGCCGACGATTGCGCCGGTCGCGCGCAGGAGGCCCCGGCCTCGGCGGGGGGCCGAGGCCGGGGCCTCTATCAGCGTCGGTGTCATGTCAGTGTCCGCTGCTCGTGGGGGATGGTGTGGGGGTTGAGGAACGGTTCGAGTTGGTTGCCCCGATGTTCGCGCTGGATACGTTTTCGACGGGAGTGCCCGCCAGGATCTGCGTCATGTAGGGCGCCCAGATGTTCTGGCCGACGAATGTTTCACCGTAGATTTCGCTGTAGTATTTGCCGTTAATCGTCACGGATCCGACTTCCTGGGAGGAGTTTTCGCCGTGCCCCACCCATGCGGATGTGACGACAGACGGAGTGAAGCCGGTCAACCACGTGTTGGCGTGCCCGTCGGTGGTTCCTGACTTTGCTGCGAAGGGACGTCCGTCGCCTAAACGCGTGGATGTGTAGTACTGGCCGGCCGACGCGGTGAGTAGGGCTGCGGTCTTGTTGGCGACGTCGGGGGAGATGACCTCCTTGCAGTCCGCCGCGAATTCTTTCAGGACGTTCTCGTCACGGTCGGTCACGGATTCGATGGACTGTGGCGTGCACTGTTGGCCGGAGTTGGCGATTGCTGCGAACACGGAGGCCATCTGTAGTGGGGAGGCGGACACGGAACCCAGGATGTTCGCGGGGTAGGGTGAAGGGGCTTCGCCGTCTTCGGTGATTCCCATTTTGTAGGCAGTGTCGAAGATGGAGCAGAAGTCCACGCGGGAGGCCATGTTCACGAAGGCCTGGTTGGCGGACTGGCCGGTCGCACGCACGACGTTCATCGTGCCGGTCTTGCCGGCGAGGTCGTTGACTTGATAGCCCTCGGTTGTGATGGAGCGTCCATCGCACTTGAAGGAGCCGTTGGGGTAGAAGGTGTTGCTGGAGCCGACTGTCTCGTAAGCGGAGTGTCCCTCCTTGAACCATTGAAGCAGGGTGAAGACCTTGAATGTTGAGCCGACCTGGAAGTTACCATCGGCCGAGTAGTTCGACATTGTTTGCCCGGACTCGATGCCGTACGTCGTGTTCTGGGCCATCGCCAGGATGCGACCGGATCGCGGGTCGAGAGAGACAAGAGCATCGTTGAGGCCTGAGGCGTCGCCCACGGGGATAGTGTTTGTCAGCGACGTGTAGGCGGCGTTCTGCTTGGTGGGGTCCATCGTGGTGCGGATTGTGATGCCCTGGGTCTTGAGCATGTGCTCACGCTCGGTGCGTGTGGCGCCGAAGGTCGGGTCTTCGAGGAACTGGGCTAGGACGTAATCGCAGAAGTAGGCTTGGGAGGATTCCGCGCCGGAGCAGCCTTCGGAGGATACGGTGGGGTGCAGCATTGAATCGACGGTGGTTTCGATGCCGGCGTCGTATTCTTCCTGTGTGATGACGCCCTGGTCAAGCATGGTTGCTAGGACTGTGTTGCGGCGCTCTTGGGCTGCTTCAGGGTGGGTGAGGGGATCGTACTGGACGGGCGATTGGACGAGGCCGGCGAGCAGCGCGGACTCCAGGTAGTCGAGTTCGGATGCAGACTTGGAGAAGTAGCGTTGGGACGCGGCCTCGACGCCGTAGGTAATGGGACCAAAGGGTGCGATGTTGAGGTATCCCGTGAGGATTTCGTCTTTGGACTGGGTTTTCTCCAAGGCCATCGCGTACTTGATTTCGCGGAGCTTGCGTTCTGTGGTTTGTTCGGTTGCGGCGCTGACCTGGTCGGCGTCGCCTTCGAGGTAGCCGCGCTCTGCCAGTGAGTTACGCACGTACTGTTGAGTGATCGTGGAGGCGCCTTGGCGACCGGAGTCGCCCAGGTTGGTCACGAACGCGCGGGCGATGCCGGTGGCGTCCACGCCGTTGTGTTCGTAGAAACGTTTGTCTTCGATCGCGATGATTGCTTTCTTCATGACGTCGGAGATGTTCGCGCTGGGCACGACGATGCGCTGCTTGTCGTAGAAGTGCGCGATGACGGCTCCCGAGGAGTCAAGGAGCTGCGACTCCTCGGCGGGGGCGACTGTTTGTAGGTCACCGGGCAGCTCGTTGAATACGGAGGGGACCGACTTTGCGACCAGCGCGGTGGGACCCGCGATGGGTACGAGCATGCCTGCCCCGACGACGCCCATGAGCGAGGAAACGCTCAGGAACGCCAGCAACAGGGCGAACAGTTGGGTCGGCCGGACGGCTCGGGAATGAGAGTGCGACATGCTCCTAGCTTACGTGTCGTAAGGGGCATCTGGCGTTTGGCGGAGCGTAAAAATTGGCTGATCGGTCACCTGGAATCGTCGCATGCGTTCTCGCAGCGTTTGCACCCTCGATAGTCTGTGTGTATGGTCACATGTTAGGGCTCGAGTACAGTGAAGTGGAGATCCACGATGTCAACCCATGGCGACGACCAGAGTTGGGTCGCGCGCGCCCTGTGTGCGTCTATCGAGCCGGATGCGCTCTTTGTTCAAGGTGCATCGCAACGTCAGATTCGCATGCGCTGCTACGAGTGCGAGGTGCGTCTCGAATGTTTGGCTGACGCCCTGGAGTCCGAGGCTAACTACGGTGTGTGGGGTGGCTTGACGGAGAGGGAGCGTCGCGCAGTTTTACGCCATTATCCGCATGCGGAGGATTGGTTGGAGTGGTTGCGTTCGTCGGATGAGCCTTTGGCGAGGGAGTTGCGTAGCCCGCGTGTGCCGAAGATTTTGTCATACGTGCGTCCTTTGATGGCGGGTAAGATGACCTCATGACTAAATGGGAATATGCCACGATTCCGCTGCTCACGCATGCGACGAAAGCAATCCTTGATCAGTGGGGTGCTGACGGGTGGGAACTTGTCCAGGTGATCCCGGGTCCGACGGGTTCGGAAAACCTGGTTGCCTACCTTAAGCGTCCGATTGAGGAAAGTGCAGCGGTCCAGAACTGACCGTTATGTCAGCGCTCACGGACGAGGCCGTGGCCGGTTTCGTGCATCCAGGTGCGTGAAGACTTCGGTCTGTTCCATGTCCTGAGATTACATGGGGGGTCCGGTACCGACAGGTACCGGACCCCCCATTGTGTGAGAAATCAGCGGGCGCGTCGCGCCAGTCGGTCAACGTCGAGGAGTGTTACTGCACGCCCTTCAAGGCGAATCCAGCCGCGCGAAACGAAGTCGGCGAGCGACTTGTTGACGGTCTCACGGGAGGCTCCCACCAGCTGGGCCAGTTCTTCCTGCGTGAGGTCGTGGGGGACGTGGACTCCCTTGTCAGTCGCGGTACCGAAACGGTCCGCGAGATCGAGGAGGGCCTTGGCGACGCGACCTGGAACGTCAGAGAAGACCAGGTCGGAGAGGGATTCGTTCGTGCGACGCAGGCGTTGCGCGAGGGCGCGGAGCATGTGCTTGGCCAGCGTCGGATTGGTGTCGAGCACGTGCATGAGGTCCTCGTGCTCGAGGTACAGGAGGGAGGCGGGGGACACGGCGGTCGCAGTGGTCGAACGCGGACCCGGATCGAAGAGTGTGAGTTCACCGATGATTTCACCGGGGCCGAGGACAGCGAGGAGAGATTCGCGTCCGTCGCTAGAGGTGTGGCCGAGCTTCACCTTGCCCTCGGTCACGATGTACAGGCGGTCACCGAGATCGCCTTCGTCGAAGAGGGTCTCACCGCGGCGAAGGGTTGTATGACCCATCTTTTGCTGGAGGGACACCTGTTGTGCATCGTCAAGGCCACCGAACAGCGGCACCTGGCTGATGAAGTTGCCGTCACCGATCATGGTGCGGAGCTCCTTCCGCTCGTGCCCGATTGCTCGGGCGTTCCGATTGAGGTGTGCGGCGAATCCCATACGTTACACCGGTCACTAGGAGGTGCCGCTCACACCATTATGCCCTATTTATCAGGTGAAACATGTTTCATTGTGCGATTTGTGTGACCTGTCTAATGAAACACAAGTTAAAGCGCGCGCGTGTCAACGTGCTCAGCCAACGCCTCGGCAACCGCGGAAGGGGCCTCCTCGGGTAGGAAATGCCCGGCCTCGCGGATAACGACCTGGGTGAGGGGAGCATCCACAAACTGCGCGTCAGCCGCGTGATCAAGCACAGACCACGCGCCATCGTCGCGTCCGACGAGGGACAGGACAGGCACCTGTAGGGGCTCGGACAGCGTTCGGCGAGCCTCGCGCGACAGTGAACGACTAGCGGTCAGGCCACGCAGAGCCGTGTGTGCGGCAAAGGGACGGCGAAGCGCTGCGCGGTAGGGACCCGACTGGGAGACAAGGCCATCCACGTTCCCGGGTGACGCCCACGCGCGGTACACGGTTGTCAGGAGCGATCCGGAGCGCAGAGCATGCTCCCGGCCCGTTGGTAGGGCGAGGCGACTACGCAGGACACGACCGCCCGCCCAAGGGACGCGGGCAATGACAGGTTGGGCACCGAGAGGGTGTGGGGCAGACAGAACGGCCACCGAGCGAAGCTTAAGCGGTGCGAGAGCCCCGACCATCCATGCGACGGTTCCGCCCATGCCCAGGCCGACGACGGAGAACGATGCCACGCCGAGGGCACGCACGACGCCGATCACGTCGAGAGCCATCTGAGTCAGGTCGCAGTCCCCGCGCGTGAGGTCGGAGGTACCGAAGCCTCGTAAATCGAGGGCGAAAACGCGCGGAGTCTGCTTTGCGAGGAGGGGAAGGACCTGTCGCCAGGACCACCAGTGCTCGGGAAACCCGTGGAGAAGAACCAGCGCATGATCCATGCCCTCACCCATGTCGGCGACGTGGAACGTGGCCCCACCAGCGCTCACGTGCCGGTGGGTCCAGGGTCCTTCAAGCTCGATCGCGCTAGCGGGAATCAGGGTATTCACTTGCGCGTCAGGTCCTTCGCTGCCTTCTTACGGGCGCGCCTGGAGTACAAGGCTCCGGCCGGGTTGACAGCCTCAATGGATGTGCGCAGCGCCTCCTCGGCGCGACCGGTGCGGCGCACGGAGTGGGAGACGTAGCCCAGGCCCATCAGGAGGACGCCCAGCAGGACGAAGCGGCCCGAGTAGCCGGACGCCTGCACATGGTGCGACAGGTTCGCGCCGAGCGGGCCGGAGCCACTCAGAGTGGTCAGGGCCGCCAGCAGCGACGAGGCTGTCATACCCGGGGCGAGTACCCACGGAAGCCCCACGACGAGCGACACGACTCCCAGGAGCCAGGCACCCAGGGAGGAACGCCGCGCGGCGGCGCACAGAATCACGGTGATGATGACAGCCCCCAGGAGTTCACCCAGTGCCAGGATCGAAGCGACGCCCGTGTACATCGCCGCGCCGTCGGCCAACGTCATGCGAGCCCCGGCGTCGGCGGCCAGGTACCAGCCGATCGGTGTCAGCACCAGGAAAAGCAGGAACGACAGGAAGTGAGCGCCGCCGCGAGAGGGCATCTCGGTAATCTCGGGAGCCGCGCTAAAGAGCTCGTCGTCGAGGCTGGTGGACTGCTTGTCTGCACGGTCCCGGTTCGCGGAGGCAATCGCTTCCAGGGTGGCGGCCTCGCGCGTGTCCTCGTCTGCGGTTAGCACAGAGCGACGACGCGGACGTTCGGCCTTATCCTGATCCTCGAAAGAGTACGAAGCCACGGAACCCCGGGTGGGCTGCTGTGTCGTGGACTCATCGACGGGGGCACCCTCGGAACCCGCATCGACCGCGCCGCCGACCGACGCGGCGGGGTTGGCAGCCTGCTGCTCGCTCGGGGTAAGTGCGGGGATCGTAGGGGAGAAGGATTCGTCGTCGCCGAAAATCATTGAGCGGCGCGACGGCAGCACGTGCGGCGCTTCCGCTGCGGCACCACCAACGGCGGAGGAGGGTTCCTCGCCAGCTTCGGTCGCGGAAGCGGACGAGGCCTCGGCGGACTCAACCACTTCCTCATCGTCAGCGGACTCGCCCCCAGGCGCGGGCGTCTCGTTGGTGGCGTCCGTGGCGGAGGCATGCTCTGTCACCGTTTCTTCGCGCGCTTCACGCACAGAATCCAGGTTCAGGCCCAGTGCCGCAGCCGCCTGAGCGGGAGTCATTACCCGTGAACGCCCGGTTTCGTGGGCCTCAGTCGCCTTCTCGACCGACGCTGAGGGGGCGTCGCTGACCGGGGCTTGAGCGGCCTCTTCTTGCGTGGGTTCCTCGTCGATCAACTCGGTTTCGGCATTCGGAGCGGATGCGTCGTTCCCCTCCGTGGCCATGGGGGTGACGTCGGCGTGTTCATTGTCCTTGTCCGACGAGGCCGGGGCGGGCTCGTCGGTAGGTGTTTCCTCGGAGTGGGTTTCCTGTGCGAGGGCTTCGTCGACGGGTGCTACACCGTCGAACGCATCCTCGGTCTCCTGCGCAGGAGCGTCGTTAGTTGTGCTCGCGGTGTCTGCACCCCCCTGCTTCGGGACGGCACCCACCTGGGGGGCATCGGAGGATTGATCCGCTCGCCCTGCGTCGGGAGTGGAAGGGGAGTCGGCCTCGTCCGCCGCGGACACGACTGGGATGGCGCCCGCGGGCTTGGAGACGACGGGCAACTCGCCCGTGGAAATCTTGTCCTCGATCGTGGGCTTAAGCGGCGCAGCTGCGGGTGCACGGCCCGTCAGACCGCCGATCGCGACCGACTCGATCTCGCCCGTGTGAATAGGCTCGGTGGTGTCACCGATGATGGCCGACGCGTCGGACCCCTCACCTGGCAGCTCGATCTCCTCACCGGTCAACACCAGGTCGTCGCGGGTATCCTTCTCGCGGTCTGGCTGGACAGCAAACTCGTTCTCGGACATGCTTCCTCCTAACATCTGCCCACATATTACGTTTGTCGTGCCCTCTTGCGCGTATTAGTCCTCGGCAGGCCCCTCTTTGTGAGTCGTGTCCTCGCTGCTGTCCAGGGAACGCAGGGCTCGGACGCGTGCCCACAGCACGCCCATCGACGCGCAACCGGTGGCCATCCCCAGCGCCGCAAGCGTAGGGGATGCCAAGGCAAGTTTCGTCAGGATCGACGGACCCGGAACAATCACGTTGCCCGTCAACGATGCCCACACTGGTACCACGACGTACGTAGGCAACACCAGAATCAGCCAGGTCGCCAACTGTGCACCCGTGATTGACCATCGGGCACTGACAACCAGCAGAGCAAGCGCCAGGCCTGCGCCCAGTGCCAGGCCATGGCCCATCGAGTGGCCTGCCAGGACACCCTCCAGGCCCAGTGCCGCCACGTTCGTCGTGTCCGAGGGCGATGCGCTGACCATCAGCACACTCACGGCGAGTGCCGCCGGCAAAGCCACCGTCGTGCCGAACGCGTGGCGGTGTACCCTCGCGAGCGGCATTCGTGTTTCACGACCGGCACGCGCCCGCACCGACTTGATCGTCAGCGCACAGGCGCCCAGCATGAGGGATATGCACACCGGGTACAGGCTCCACAAGACGCCCGCCGCCATGTCGTCCGACTGAACGGAGGACTTCATGAAGAAAGGGATGCGCGCGACGCCCATGAACTGGGCGGCCCCCACCGCCAGCGACCACAGGAAAGTCACGACCATTCCCGCGCTGGACTCCTCGCAGTTCAGGGCGATCAGGGCTAGCAGCAGTGACGCGAGCGCCATACCGATCAGGCCTTCAACCGAGGCCAATGGTTGTCCGACGGCGGCAAGGGCTTGCACGTCGACCATCGACGAACCCAGGAAGAGGAGGGCGATGGGGGCAAACACGAAAGCGAACGAGCCCGAGCGTAGGCGCGCAGAGAAGTTTCGATGCTGCAAAAGCGTCATACCCCTAGTGTAGAGGCGTGAGTATCGAAGCCCTCATCGACCCCGCCCCCGCAACGCTGCGCGCCGCAGCCGCACGCCCCGCCGTCGCCTCCGCGATGGACGAAGCCTACGCCGCGCTCGCGCAGCTGCGTTTCTCGGAGGGACTACGTCGAGGCTGGGAGGAAGCTCGAGCCGAGGCAGCCGTCCGCGAGGCCGCCGCCCTGGCCATCATCGAGGGCGCCCGAACCACCGTGGACGACGTGCGTGCCCTGTCCATGATGGACAAGGGAGGGACGGCCTCGGACCCGGGGGATGCCCTGGCGCTGGGTATCTGGCGCTCCCAGTGGAATCTTGCTTCGCATTTCCCGGCGCTCAACACGCGCTCGCAGGGGAGCGCGCGCGTCGCTCCCGCGCCGTTGCCTGCCCTCATCGCCGGGCTGCACAGGGACACCTGTTCCGGGTTGATCGCCGCCGGACTCACTCCGTCGCGCGCGGTTGCGGTGCCGACTGATCCCGCCCTGGTGGCCCCCGCCCTGAAGTACGCGAGCTGCGATGCTCCCGCCCTGGCCGTCGCAGCTGCCCTGACCGCTCACTTCCGTTTCCGGCGTGTGTTTGCCCCGGCCTCGTCTGTCGTGGGCGCGGGTCTGGCGCGGTGGATTCTGGTCACGCGCGGCGTCGACCCGAGCGGCGTGTGCGTGCCAAGCGCCTACGATGCACTCGACCCAGCGCGCGCGGGGCATTCGCTCGCCGGGTGGGTGAGTGCCGACGAGGCCGGCCTGGCGCGGTGGATCATCCACTACTGCGCGGGCGTCGTGTACGGCGCCGAGGTCGGGCGTGACGTTGCCCGGCACGTGCAGGCGGGCAGGCTCGGTTAGCTGCCTTCGGTGATCAACCCCCGGGCAACCAACCGCGCATAAACACCCTCAGTAAACATCACTTCAGGGGACCTAATGTAGCAGTCAGTGAGTGATCTACTACCACCAATACTGGTGCCAACACTGTGCGAAGTAATGTACGTCGAACGATAGTAACCCCACTTGAACCTAGACAATTAATGACGCAACAACGCGCTGACGGCGGCTCCCACCGCCACGCCAGCCATGAACGGAACGGCGATCTTCGCGGCGGTTGGCACCCGGCGGGGCAACACGCGCACGGTTGACATGAAAGTCAATGTTGGCCAGCCCTCGCGCTCAGCCAAGTCGCGAAGTGCGCGGTCGGGGTTCACCGCGTAGGGGTGGCCGACCAGGCGCAGCAGCGGAGCGTCCGACACCGAATCCGAATATGCCGAACACTGCGACAGATCCCATCCGCGTGCGTGAGCCAACTGAGCGCAGGCGTCCGCTTTACCCTGTGCCTGGTTAAAGTGTGTCATCTCGCCTGTGAAACATCCGTCCTCGTCGATGGCTGCCTGTGACGCCAAGACTTCGTCCGCACCCAGCATCGTCGCGATCGGGCGTACCACCTGCTCGACGGACGCCGATGCGATCACGACAACGTCGCCCACGCTCTTGTGATAGGCGATGCGGCGCAGCGCCTGCGCGTAACACACCGGTTCGATCGTGCGTTCCAGTGCGTCTTCGACCGTCGCCTCTAGGAACGCCGCGTTCCAGCCGCGGCCCATGCGGCCCATCGCTTCGGCCATCTGCTCCATCCGTGACTCGTCCGCGCCGGACAGCAGGTACGGGAGCTGAACTAGGACGGAGGCGATCGCCGTGCGGCGATTCATCAGGCCCGCCTCGATGAAGGGCCCGGACAAAGCCACGTTTGACGACGTGTCCAGAATCGTCTTATCCAAGTCAAAAAAGGCCGCACGTGCCATCGCAATCTCTCCAGCGTCGGGACAATCCACAGGGGTCCGCCATCAGACCCCTCTATGCACAGGGTGGCACCTCATGTCGGCGTTGTCCACAGGGGCGTGCGTGCGAGTAGACGGGCGCGCCGCGGCTGGCGCACCGTAGAGAAATGAACGCGATCACCGAACCGAACCGAGGCCTCGTCGCCCTTGTCGGCCTGACCCCGCCGGAGCGGCAGAGCGCCCGCGACGCCGTCACCCTGGCGGGCGCGCCCCTGTGCGAGGACCCTGCTCGAGCGTCGCTTGTTCTCGCTTCCCCGAGCGCCCCTGTCCCCGCGTTCGTGCCGTGCGTGCGCGTGGGCGACGGGGGACAGGTGAGCTTGCCAAGGGACAGGGCTTTGCTGGTGTCCCTCATCGCCGAAGCTTCCTGGCGCTCGCGCACACACGGCGCTGTCTGGGTGGTCTCCGGTATAGCCGGAGGCGTGGGAACGACGAGCGTCGTGCGCCTCCTCGCGCGGGAGAACACCGGTTCTCAGTGGAGCCGTCGTCTTCCCTGGGGGCGCGGCCTGCACACAGCAGGGACGAGGCCATGGCGGGGCGAGGCCCGAAACCCGAAGCGTGCGCCCGGCGGCGAACCTGCACGCGAAGGTGTGGTCGTACCCGTCGCCGTCGACGCCTCCGGGTCCGTCCCCGGCATCGCCAGAGCAGCCCACCACGACCTCCCGGGCGTGAGGTGGGCAGACCTGCACGCTGGCGAGGATTCCTACCTGCCCGCCTTGCGTGACCACCTGCCAATCATCGACGGAGTTCCAGCCCTCGTTGGGGACGCACGTGGGGGAGCGGACGCCGGCGACCCACGCGTGCCAGCCGCGTGCCGCTCAATCGGCGCTCCCCTCATCGTCGACGCGGGCCGGTGGGACACTCGAGCCGCCCGCCTCGCCGCGCTCATCCATGCCGACGCCATCGTCCTCCTCACCCACGGCGACCTCGAGGGGGCTGCAGCGATGGCGGTATCCCTCGCTGTCGCCCCTCCCCCCGTTCCTGCGTTGACGCTCGTGGTCGGGGAGCGAGCGAAACCCAGTCCCGGCCTCGTCGAGTGTGCACCCACCCCCATCCTGCGCGCCCCCACCCGGCGAGGACGCTACCTGCGGGCGCTACGACGATCCCTCGCGGACATCGCGCCCCCACCCGCAACCGACCCCTCCCAGGGGCTCCACCCCGTCCAACCCGATACCTCACACGCCACCCTCGACGCACTCGACCCCTCCGACGCTCCCAATCGTGGACACCCGCTCCTACGAGAACACTCTCATGCGTAGCGCGCTGCAACTCCTCGCCCGGAACACCCCAGCCCAACAGGCCGCCGCCCACTGCGCCCGACCGGGGTGCGGAGCCGCCGAAGCCGTGGCCGCCCTCGACGATCTGCGTGCCCGCCAGCGCGGCATGAACACGGCACTGGCTGACCTACTCGACGCCCCCAACGTCACCGACGTCCTCATCAACAGTGGACAGACATGGGTGGACACAGGAGGGGGACTCACGCGCGTCGACGTCGGCATCCGGAACGAAGCGGACGCCCGGCGAACCGCAATCCGTATGGCGAGCGCGTGCGGCGTACGTCTGGACGACGCGAGCCCCATTGCCGACGGAACACTTCCCGGAGGGGTCCGACTACACGCGGTCCTCGCGCCCATCTCCGACTCCGGCACCCTCATCTCCCTACGAGTGCTCGGCACCCATCACCTGGGAGTCACGCACCTCGAGGCGCGCGGCACGCTCCCCGGCATGATCGGTCCCCTCGTTCGGGCGCTCATCCGCGCGCGTTCCAACGCCCTCATCTCCGGGGCGACAGGCAGCGGCAAAACAACCCTGCTGAGCGCCGCGCTCTCACTTGTTCCTACGGGCGAGCGCATCATCTGCATCGAAGAGGTACCCGAACTTGCTCCCTCCCACCCGCACTGCGTCCACCTCCTCGAACGCGCACCCAACGTCGAAGGACAAGGCGCTGTCACCCTGACCGACCTCGTGCGAGCCGCCATGCGCATGCGCCCCGACCGCCTCGTCCTCGGGGAATGCCGAGGCCCCGAAGTACGCGACGTCCTCACCGCCCTCAACACCGGACACGACGGCGGCTGGGCAACCTTGCACGCCAACAGCGTCCGCGACGTGCCCGCCCGACTCGAAGCCCTCGGCGCCCTCGCAGGCATGAGCGAGGCGGCGCTTGCCTCGCAAGCTTCCAGCGCCCTCGACGCCGTCCTCCACATGCGCCGAAACACCACCGGTCACCGCTGGGTGTCCGAGGTCGGCATCCTCACGCGCGAGAGCGGCTCCCTCACGTGTGTACCTGCCCTCAGCGCCAGGCCCGACGGGCACGTCACGACGCACGAGGCCTGGGGTTACCTGGCCGGAAGGATAGGACTGTGACGTGTGTTGGGATTACGTTGCTGTGGGCACCGCGTTGCGCAGGTGTGGATTTCTGCGCGCGCATGCGCATAGGGGGCTACGAACCCGACATGACAGCCCCCGCAGGCATTCAGCGGGTTACCTGGCTCATGGCTGGCCTCGCGCTCACCGCGTGCGTTCTTCACCTCCTGATCGGTTCCATCATCACTGTCGTGCGCACCAGACGCGAACGCCGCATCGTGCGAGCCTGGTTGGCGCCCAGCGCGGCGGGTCGACAGGGAGACCTCTGTCCACCTCGCCCGCACGCGCGGCGTCGGCATCTCTTACCTCTCCTTCCGCGCCCCACCGACAGGCGAACCGATGTCGCCCGCCATCGAGGTCGCGCTAAGGGACCACCCACCCCTCGCGAACTCGCCCTCCTCGTCGCCGAGGTCTCCACCAGGCTACGCTCGGGCGCCCCGGCCTCGACCGCGTGGAGCCACGCACTGGCCCGGATCGGTGTGGGCAGCGCCGGAAACACTGACGAGGCCTACCCTCGGGTCCTCAACACCTGGGCGCACGAGCAGAGGCGGTGGCGCGTCCTCCCAACGAGAGGACAATGCTCCGACGCAACTGCCGCGCGACTTAGCGCCAGCTCAATCATCGTTGCCTGTCGATTCAGCCACGGCCTCGGCGCGCCCCTGGCCGCCGTCCTAGACTCCATTGGAGACGCGATCGATGACACCCAGGCAGTCGAGGAAGCCCGCCGTGTCGCCTCTGCCGGACCGCTCATGTCCGCCCGCGTGCTGGCGGCGCTGCCCCTCGTGGGAATCATAGCCGCACTGGCACTCGGAGCTTCCCCCTGGTCCTTTTTCACCGGGGGAGGCCCCGGACGTGTGTGCGCCGTCGTCGGCCTGTTCGCGTGGGGGGCAGGCATCGCCGCGTGCCGACGCATCCTCGCGCAGAGCCGCAGGTCCGACACCTCCACCGGCACTGTCGCAACCGATGCTGCGCTCGCATGCGACCTGATCGCATCCGCTCTGGCTTGCGGCGCCTCGATCCCGCGCGCCCTGAATGCCCTCGCCCACGCCTGCGACCAAGAACCCCTCGCGTGGACCGCCTCTGCCCTGCGCCTCGGCGCCCAGTGGGACGACGCATGGGAGGACGCACCCACGTGGGTGTATCCCCTGCGCGACGCGCTCGAGGCCTCGTGGACCTGCGGCACCGCACCCGAGGGAATGCTGTCGCGATGCGCCTCCTGGGAGAGACGCACCCGACTGATCGACGCAAAGACCAGGGCAGAAGAACTCAGTGTTCGCTTGGTCGGTCCACTCGGCGCGTTCTTCCTACCCGCATTCCTTCTACTGGGGATCGCACCCCTCTTCGCTCACCTAGTCGTGGGAATCAGCGCCTAGGAGCGAACACTCACGATCAGCGGCGGCGAGGAGGGCGGTAGGAACGCAGCGTAGCTTTAACGTCGGGACTATCAGCGCCCCAAGCCGCACTCGTCAGCTCATGAATCTGGTTGGCCACGTCGGCACGCGCCTGCACGAACAGATTCAAGATCGTCCCCGCGAGTTCATCGGGGGAATACTCATACATATCGTCGGATAGTGACAGGTCGCTGAGCGCACCATTCGAATCAACGACGACACGCACACAGCGATCCCGCGACTCGGCGACAACCTCCACCTGCTCGAGGTCAGCGACCAGTCGCTGATTAACCTCCACCTGCCTCTCTGCCTGGTTCTGCCAATCGTCAAGGAGCTTTCCGATTTTGATGTATTCGTCGTCTGTGTTCACGGCTGACTCACTGTCCCAAGGTTGCCGACAATTAACGGTGCCACTGTAGTATCCCGCGCCGAACATTGTCCCCAGGGGCCCGGGGCCTTCACGGCGTGCAACGCCCGCGCACCGTCGTCATCCACAGGGGGTCGCGCAGAACTCCCGTTATCCACAGGGTCAGCGATCCGGCTGGAATACCACTAACTCCCCGAGCACACTGGCCCTGCGCGCACAAGCGCGCTCAAGAAAGGACAGATCAATGACGATTATCGAACGCATCAACAGCGCCGCGACCAGGACCCAGCGCAGCATTATGAGCACTCTGCGGACAACAGCCCAACGCTGTCGAGATACGCCGCACAGAGACTCACCCGCCGAACATGCAGACCCGGAGGAGGGTGCAACCACCGTCGAATACGCGATCGGCACCATCGCCGCCGCAGGATTCGCCGGTCTACTCATCGTGATCCTCAAATCTGACGCAGTGCGCACCGCCCTCGAAGCCCTCATCCAGGAGGCGCTCAACACACGATGACACGCGACGAAAACGGATACGTCACCGTTGAACACGCCCTCTGCTTTGTCGCCGTCACCCTGGTGGTCGGCGTCATCGTCGCGGCTGCCCAGGCTGGACTAACCAACTCTTCCCTGT
Organism: Actinomyces bouchesdurhonensis; assembly: GCF_963540955.1. Classification (NCBI taxonomy): domain Bacteria; kingdom Bacillati; phylum Actinomycetota; class Actinomycetes; order Actinomycetales; family Actinomycetaceae; genus Actinomyces; species Actinomyces bouchesdurhonensis. Next base: position 1,216 of record NZ_CAUTSL010000001.1, on the reverse strand, counting down.
GTCAGGCCGTCCGCGAGGGCGCCCGCGCCGCCTCCATCGGTGAGGAAAACCCGCAAACTGTCGCCACCACGGTCTACGCGGCAGGCTCCTACACCCTCACGCGCGGGGACGGCCTGGTGACCGTCACCGGCACGGCCCCCTACCAGGGAATTGGCGGATGGGTCGGCGGACAGGCACGTTGCAGCGTCACCACGATCGACGAGGAGAACCTGCCGTGACCACTACAGGGCACGGTTTCGTGAGACCACCAGTCGGCGCATTGCCTCTGCACCCTGACCGAACACGCCCGGGAGAGGACGGGTCCGGGACCGTCAACAGCCTCGGACTCATCACCCTGGCGCTGACGCTCGCTTTTGTCCTAGCGGGAATGGGTTGTGCACATACCGCGACAGTGAAGCTCCAGGCCGTCGCAGACCTGGCTGCGCTCGCGGGTGCTGAACATTCCGCGTCCGCGTTGTGGGAAGACGTTGGTGGGCGACCCTGCGAAGCCGCCGCAGCCGTCGCCGCAGCAAACGGCGTGGGTGTGGAGTCGTGCGAGGTGCTCGGTAGTGACTGCCGGGTGGTCGTGGGTGAAGACGTGAGCGTTCTGGGGGTGTCCACGACGCTGCGGGCGCGTGCGCGGGCCGGAACCAGCGAGTGAAAAACTCACAGGAAATTATCAGGTTTGTTCAATGCTTCCCACAGCTCGACCCTCTACAGTGAAAGTCATTAAGCAACAGGATCCGCTGAGAGAGGCGATCCGAGAAAGGGACAGCATCGGGAGACTTGCACTGTGTTGATGGGATACTCGAAGGGGTCGGCCATAGGGTCGGCCCCTTCGAGTATGTGCAGTTAGTCGGCGAGGCGGCGGCGGTACAGATGGGGGTTATAGGAGGGTTATAGGACACTACGTGTTGCTGTAGGGGTGACTTTTCGGGTTAAAGGTTAGGGTTAAAGGCCAAAACGTGTTGGTTTTGGGGTTAAAGGGCAAAGCGTGTTGGTTTTATGGTGACTTGTCGGCTTGTTAGTGCTGGAAAGTCGGTGTTGGAGGTGGTGGGTGCCGACGTGGAGGATTGGCAAATCGTGTTGGTTGTGTGGCGACTTTTCGGCGTGTTGGTGCGGGAAAGTCGGTGTTGGAGGTGGTTGGAGTCAACTTGGAGGATGGACAAAACGTGTTGGTTGTGTAGTGACTTTTCGGCGTGTTGGTGCGGGAAAATCAACATTGAAGTTGGTTGTT